>NZ_JCAFRI010000012.1:0-130344 GCF_059367915.1 Stenotrophomonas sp. YJH_SMC_19 | reverse complement strand
CGAGAGCTCTCCCCGCTTGCCCAGTCTTATCAGTTCGAGCGCCAACTCAACCAACTGTTCGGGCGGTTCAGGGAGAATCCGGCGTGGGGACCCAAGCTACTTCTCGGTCGCAAGACCTGGATCCACACGGTCGCCCACGCCAGGCTCTCGGCACCCAAGGTGCCAGATTGGCAAGAGATAAGATCCACGCCATGCGTGGATGGCAGCAACCGTGGGGTCAGAGCCCTTTCCTGCGGAAAGGGATCCGACCCCGGGCTCAGTTGCCCAGCTTCTTCTGCCGCGCACGCTCGCGCGCCGCGCGCTCGTCATCGCGCAGGCTGGGCCAGGCAGCGTGCAGGTACTGCAGGCCCGACCACAGGGTCAGTACCGCAGCAATCGCCAAAGTCCAGTCACCGATGTGGAACACCGGCCAGCCCATCCAGATGTCTTCCACCGGCACGTTCGGGGCCACCGAGTACAGCAGGCACAGCAGCGCGACCATCTGCGCGGTGGTCTTGATCTTGCCGATCATCGCCACGCGCACCTTCGCACGCTGGCCCAGCTCGGCCATCCATTCGCGCAGCGCCGATACCGCGATCTCACGGCCGACGATGACCGCCGCCCAGAACGCCATCCACGGCGTCGGATGGCCCTGCACGATCAGGAACAGTGCCACTGCCACCATCAGCTTGTCCGCGACCGGGTCGAGGAAGGCGCCGAAGGCCGACTCCAGCTGGTAACGGCGAGCAATCCAGCCGTCGAGCCAGTCGGTGATCGCGGCCAGGCCGAAGATCGCCGCCGAAGCGAAGTTGGTCCAGGTGTAGGGCAGGTAGAACACCAGCACCAGCACCGGGATCATCACGATCCGCAACAACGTCAGCCAGGTGGGCAGGGTCAACTTCATGCTTGCGTGCTTCTCTCTCTACTCGGCCGCATCAGGCGTGGCCAACCCGTGCAGGTTAGCGTAGATACGTGCCGCGAGGGCGTCATTGATGCCTTCCACCTTGGCGATTTCCGCTTCGCCAGCGGCTTTCAGGCCCACCAGGCCGCCGAAATGCTTGAGCAGGCTGGCGCGGCGGCGCGGCCCGATACCGGGAATGTCCTCCAGCTTGCTGGTCATCCGCGCCTTCTGCCGGCGGCCGCGGTGGCCGGTGATGGCGAAGCGGTGCGCCTCGTCGCGCACCTGCTGGATGAACTGCAGCGCCGGGTTGGCGGCGCCGGGGCGCAGCTCGCGGCCGTCGGGCATCACCAGCGCTTCATGCCCAGCGCGCCGCTCCACGCCCTTGGCCACGCCCACCAGCAGCACACCTTCCACGCCCAGGTCGGCCAGTGCGGCCTGCGCCTGCGCCAGCTGCCCGGCGCCGCCGTCGATCAGCAGCACGTCCGGCAGCACGCCCTGCTCTTCCACCGCACGGCGGAAACGGCGGTCGATGGCCTGGCGCATGGCGGCGTAGTCATCGCCTGGCTCGATGCCGCTGATGTTGAAGCGGCGATACTGCGCGCGCACCGGACCGGCAGCGTCGAACACCACGCACGAGGCCACGGTAGCCTCGCCCAGGGTGTGGCTGATATCGAAACACTCGACCCGCTTGACCGGCTCGGCCAGGCCCAGCATCTCGCGCAGTGCGTCGCTGCGCGCATGCTGCGCGTTGCGGCTGTTGAGTTCGGTGGCCAGGGTCAGCTGCGCGTTGCGGCTGGCCAGTTCCACGTAGCCGGCGCGCTCGCCGCGCACGTTCCACTTCAGCTGCACCTTGCGCTCGGCCGAGGCCGACAGCGCGGCGACCAGCAGGTCGGCATCGGGGATCTCGCGGTCCAGCAGGATCTCGCGCGGTGGCTCGAATTCGATGTAGTACTGCGAGACAAACGCGGCCAGCACTTCCTCCGGGCTTTCTTCACCATTGGTGCGCGGGAAGAACGGGCGGGTGCCGAGGTTGCGGCCATCACGGAAGGCCAGCAGCAGCACGCAGGCCTGCGAGCCCTGCATGGCCACCGCCAGCACGTCCAGGTCGGCAGCACGGCCATCCACGTACTGGCGGGTCTGCATGCTGCGCAGCGAGGAAATCAGGTCACGCAGGCGCGCGGCCTGCTCGAATTCCAGTGCCTCGCTGGCGGCCTGCATCTGCTCGCCCAGCTCGCGGGTCAGTTCGTCGCTCTTGCCTTCCAGGAACAATGCAGCGCGACGCACCGATTCGGCGTACTCGGCAGGCGCCACCAGCTCCACGCAGGGCGCGCTGCAGCGGCCGATCTGGTACTGCAGGCACGGCCGCGAGCGGTTGCGGAACACGCTGTCCTCGCAGCTGCGCAGCTTGAACAGCTTGTGCATCAGGTTCAGCGTTTCGCGCACCGCAGTGACGCCGGGATACGGCCCGAAGTAGCGGCCGGGAATGGCGCGCGGGCCGCGATGCAGCGCGATGCGCGGCCAGTCCTCGCGGGTCAGCAGCACATGCGGATAGGTCTTGTCGTCGCGCAGCGAGACGTTGTAACGCGGCGACAGCGACTTGATCAGCTGGTTTTCCAGCAGCAGCGCCTCGGCTTCCGAGCGCGTCACCGTCACGTCCATGCGCACGATCTGCGAGATCATCGACATGATCCGCGCATTCTTCGGGCTGCCGTTGAAATAGCTGCCGACACGGTTGCGCAGCGCACGTGCCTTGCCGACATACAGCAGGGTGTCGTCGGCCGCGTACATCCGGTACACACCGGGGGCGGTACTGAGCTGGGCCGCGAAGGCCTTGCCGTCGAAGGCCGGGGCGGGAACGTCGGTCATTCGCTGATCGGCACTTCGCTGAGCACGCCGCTTTCGGGGTCGAATCGCAGTATGGCGTGGGCGTCGGTCTCGGCGATCCACACCGCACCGGCACCCACGGCCAACCCGGCCGGGCCGTG
Source organism: Stenotrophomonas sp. YJH_SMC_19 (assembly GCF_059367915.1). Classification (NCBI taxonomy): domain Bacteria; kingdom Pseudomonadati; phylum Pseudomonadota; class Gammaproteobacteria; order Lysobacterales; family Lysobacteraceae; genus Stenotrophomonas; species Stenotrophomonas sp. YJH_SMC_19. The sequence goes on along the minus strand of NZ_JCAFRI010000012.1, from coordinate 127,479 downwards.
CAGGCGGCGCGGCAGCGGCTGGGTGGTCAGTTCGCCACCGCCCAGACGCAGCGTGCGCAGGCGGCCATTGCCGGTATCGGCAATCCATAGCAGCGGCGCATCCGGACTCAGCGCGATCGCCTGTGGGAACTGCAGGCTGGCCTGCGCGCGCGGGCCATCTTCGTCACCGAAACGCCAGGGGCCCTGCCCGACCAGCGTCTGCACCAGATCCCCGCGCAGCTGCAGTGCACGGATCGAGGAGCCCAGCGCATCGGCCACGTACAGCACCTGCTGCACCACGGCCAGTGCAGTCGGTTGAGCAAACGCGGCCAGATGGCCGCTGCCGTCACGCTCGTCGATGGCACCGCTGCCGGCACGCCATTGCAGGCTGCGCTGACCCAGGTGGTAGCTCCAGATACGGTTGTCGCCGGCCATGGCGATGTGCAGCTGGTTATCGGCGATGGCGAGGCCGACCGGGTGGTCCAGCGAGACCTGCCGCGCCTGTGCTACCGGGCCCTCCACCGGCGCACCGGGGCGGCCATTGCCGCACAGCGTGTCGACGATGCCGGTCAGCAGGTTGATGCGGCGCACGGCATGGTTGCCGGTGTCGGCCACGTACAGTGCGTCGCGCTCAAGCACCAGCGCCTGCGGGCGATGGAACGCCGCTTCGGCGAGGTTGCCGTCCATGAAATCGGCCGTCCCCAGCCCGAACTGACGCAGGATGCGGCCGCCGTGGCTGCATTCGAGGATGCGGTGATGCCCACTGTCGGCGATGTACAGGCGTTCGGTGCTGACCGCCAGGCCCAGCGGAAAACGCAGGGCCTGCCGCGGCTCCGGATGCAGCTCGGTACCGCCGCGCGGCGGTGCCGACGGCGCGCCGTGGCACAGCGCATTCAACGCACGCTCAAGATCTCCCGGAGCCCCCAGCCCGACCAGCCGTTGCTGCTCGCGACCCTGCGCGTCCAGCAGCACCACGGTCGGCCACGATGTGATGCCGAAGCGACGCCAGCCATCCCAGTCGGCATCGAGCAGGACCGGCATTGACAGCCCCTGGCGGCGCAGCAGTTTGAGTGCGGCGCCGGCGTCACGCTCGAAATCGAAGCGGGGTACCTGCAGGACCAGCGGCTGCAGCATGCCAGGGTGACGCGACAGCCATTGACTGAATTCGGCCAGGCGCTGCGCGCTCCAGGCAGAAGCGGCGTTGACGAACAACAGCGCCACCGGCCGACCGCGCAGTTCGGTCAGGGTACAGGGGGCGGCATTGAGCCAGGTGGCGAACTCGGGCAGGTCCGGGACGGGCTGGACGTTCATGGCCCGATTATGCCGGAGTCGGCGTCATGCAACAGTCGTGCCACTGCACGTTTTGCAGCATTGTCGACCAGCGTCCAGACCTGTTCGAAGTGATCGCTGCCGCCGGTGTAGGGATCCGGGATGGCCGCCTGCCCCTCCCCGCCCGACCAGGGCAGGTACAGCGCCAGCCGCTCACGCTGGGCGGGTGCCACCAAGCGTCCCGCGTCCCGCAGGTTCGCCTCGTCGGCGCACAGGATCCAGTCGAAGCGGTCGAAATCAGCGGCGTGCAGCTGGCGCGCACGCAGGCCGCCGATGTCCACGCCGTGCCCGGCCGCGCAGGCGATCGCACGCCGGTCCGGCGGCTCGCCCACATGCCAGTCGCCGGTGCCGGCCGAATCCACCTGCACCCGCCCCGCCAGCGGTGAAGCGTCCAGGCGTGCGCGAAGCGCACCTTCGGCCATCGGCGAACGGCAGATGTTGCCGAGGCAGACGACCAGCAGCCTCATCGGGCAGCCAACGTCTGCAGCAGTGCTTCGGCGCGTTCCAGATCCTCGGGCGTGTCGATGCCCGCCGGGAATGGTTCAGGCGAGATCGCCACGCTGATCGGGTAGCCGGCCTCGAGCACGCGCAGCTGCTCCAGCGATTCAACCTGCTCCAGCCGACCCGGGGGCATCGCCGCGAACTGCTGCAGGAAACCGGCGCGGTAGCCGTAGATGCCGATGTGGCGCAGCCAGGCATGCCCTTCCGGCAGCACCTCGCGGCTGCGCGCGAAGCCATCGCGGTGCCAGGCAATCGGCGCGCGGCTGAAGTACATCGCCTCGTTGCGCACGTTGCGCACCAGCTTGACCACGTTCGGATCGAACAGGGTTTCTGCATCCTCCACGGCGGTCGCCAGGGTCGACATCGGTGCATTGCCTTCAGCCAGCGCCTGGGCCACCGCACGGATACCCGCAGCCGGCGCGAACGGTTCATCACCCTGCAGGTTGACCACCACGGTGTCGTCGGCCCAGCCGGCGATGCGCGCGCACTCGGCCAGGCGGTCGGTACCGGAGGCATGCGAGGTGGCGGTCATGGCCACCTTCACCTCGGCCAGCCCGGACAGCGCGTCGGCGATGCGTTGATCGTCGGTAGCGACCCAGACCTCGCCAGCGCCGGCCTGCAGCGCGCGGCGCGCCACGTGCAGCACCAGCGGCTCACCACCCAGCAGGCGCAGCGGCTTGCCCGGCAGCCGCGAGGCGGCATAGCGGGCCGGAATGGCGACGACGAATTCGGTCATGGGGCGATACTCGGCAGGCTCGTTACAACGGGGATGCGGCCGGCGGCGCGTGAATGCAAGCGCCGCCACGCCGCTCAGTTCGGTCGCAGCTTGTCCAGGCGGTCGGTCAGCGCCACCCAGAACGCGGCAGGCAGCTCGGCACGCAACGGCACCGCGTAATGCCAATCGTTGCCGAACGCGCGGCATTTCACCGCATCCTTCTCGGTCATCAGCACCGGCAGCTGGCTGCCGAAGGACAGGTCCTGCGGCTGGTAGGCCTGGTGGTCGGCAAAGGCGTGCGGCACCACGCCGATGCCACGCGCGCGCAGCATGTCGAAGAAGCGCTGCGGATGGGCGATGCCGGCCACCGCATGAACACGCTGGCCCTTGAAGTACGACAACGGGCGCGCGCGGCCACCGGCCAGCGGCTGCGCACTGTCGATGTGCAGGGCCATCGGCCACTGGCCGAAACCGCAGGCCTGTGCCGCGCTTTCCTCATCGGCCTGGCCCAGGTTGACCACGCGGAAATCGCATTCGCCGGCACGGCTGACCGGCTCGCGCAGCGGTCCGGCGGGAATCATCCGGCCGTTGCCGTAGCGCCGCTGGGCATCGACCACTTCGATCTCGATGTCGCGCGCCAGCCGGTAGTGCTGCAGGCCGTCATCGCAGACGATCACATCGCAGCCGGCCTGGATCAGTGCCCTGCCTGCGGCCACGCGGTCGGCGTCCACGCGCACCGGCACGCCGGTCTTCCAGGCGATCAGCACCGGTTCGTCACCGCCCTTGGCGGTCGGCGTGTCGGCCTGCACCCACAGCGGCTTGTCAGCGTCTTCACGGCCATAGCCACGGCTGGCGACGCCCGGCTTCCAGCCGGCCCCACGCAGGCGCTCGACCAGGGCGATGGTCAGCGGCGTCTTGCCGGTGCCGCCGGCGGTGATGTTGCCAACCACGATGACCGGCACCGGCAGCGCGTAGCGCTTGCGCCATCCGCGCCGGTAGGCACGGCGGCGCAGCGCGGTGACGCCGGCATACAGCGGCGCCAGCAGGCGCATCGCCCACGGAACCGGGCTGCCGTCGTACCAGTACGGCGGGGTCTGGGTACCCTTGCCAGCCATCAGTCCTGCCTTTCGCGGAACTGCATGCTGTGCAGATGCTGGTACAGGCCACCCATGGCAAGCAGCTCCTTGTGGGTACCCCGTTCAACGATGCGGCCGTGGTCCATCACCAGCACCTGATCGGCATGCTCGATGGTCGACAGGCGGTGCGCGATGACCAGCGTGGTGCGTTCGGGCATCAGGCGCTGCAGCGCATCCTGCACCAGTCGCTCGGATTCGTTGTCCAGCGCGGCAGTGGCTTCGTCGAGGATCAGGATCGGCGCGTCACGCAGGATCGCGCGGGCGATCGCCAGGCGCTGGCGCTGGCCGCCGGACAGCAGCGCGCCGTTCTCGCCGACCGGGGTCTGCAGCTGCTGCGGCATGCGCGCGATGAACTCCCACGCATTGGCCGCTTCGGCCGCCGCACGGATCTGTTCCTCGCTCGCTTCCATGCCATAGGCGATGTTGGCCGCGATGGTGTCATCGAACAGCATGACCTTCTGCCCGACCATCGCCACCTGCCGACGCAGGTCGGCCAACGGATAGTCATCCAGCGCGACGCCATCGAGGGTGATCACACCACCGCTGGGCTCATAGAAGCGCGGCACCAGCCGGATCAGGCTGGTCTTGCCACTGCCGGAACGACCCACGATGGCGGTGACCGTGCCGGGCTTGGCAACGAAACTGATGTCGTCCAGGGCAATGCCGCTGTCCTCGCGGTAGCGCAGCATGACGTGGTCGAAGGCCAGTTCGCCGCGTACGCGCTGCACGCTGTTGCGGCCCTCGTCACGCTCGACCTGCATGTCGAGGATGCCGAACAGGCGCTCTGCGGCGGCCACGCCGCGCGAGATCGAGGTCTGCACGCTGGTCAGGCGGCGCAGCGAAGGAATGATGGCCATCATCGAGGTCATCAGGCCCATGAACTGGCCGGCGTTGAGGCGACCGGCCAGCGCTTCACGCGTCGACACCCAGACAATCACCGCCAGCGCCAGCGCGGCCAGGAACTGCACCACGCTGGAGGCGGCAGCACGGGTGACTTCCACCTTCATGTTCAGCGACAGCATGCGGTTGGCCAGGCGCGAGTAGCGCGAGATCTCATGCTGCTGGGTGCCGTGCACCTTCACTTCCTGCTGCGCCGCCAGCGACTGTTCGGCGGTCTGCGCCATCGAACCCATGCCATCCTGGATGCCACGGCTGATGCGGCGGTAGCGCTTGCCCACGTAGGACACGATCACGCCGATCAGCGGTACCACCACCAGCATCGCCACGGTGACCTTCACGCTCATCTGCAGCATTACCGCCAGCATGGCGATGATGGTCAGGGTGTCGGCCACCACGGTCTTGAGTGCGTCGGCACTGGCCTGGGTGACCTGTTCGGTATCGAAGTTCAGGCGGCTGACCATCACCGGCGTCGCTTCGGTATCAAAATGCGAGGACGGCAGGTGCAGGTACTTGGCCAGCACCTGTTCGCGCAGGTCGCGCACCACGCTGCGGCCGGTCTTGGCCAGCGCGTAGTCGCTCACCCAGGTGGCGACGCTGCGCATCAGGAACAGGCCCAGGATGGTCAGCGGCAGGATCACCGCCATGCGCGGTTCCGGGTTGACGAAACCGCGGTTGACCAGCGGCTCCATCAACTTGGTGAAGTGGTAGCCCGCCAGGGCTTCGACCACCATGGCGATGACCGCGGCCACCATGAACACCCAGTAGGCGCGGGTGTACCCCAGCAGACGTTTGTAGATCGGCCACACCGGCGCGTGATTGGAACTCATGGACGCACCTCGGGTGCTGTTGCAATGGCAATACGGCGGAAGCCGAGCTGACCCAGCGCGTCCTGCGCGGTCACCACGGCCTGGTAGGGAGTGCGTGCGTCGGCACGCAGCAGCACGGTCTGCTCGCGATCGCTGCCGGCCACGGCGGCGATGGTCTGCTTGACCGACTCTACGTCGCTGCGCAGCACTTCCTGGTCGTTGATGAAGTAACGGCCTTCGGCGTTGATCAGCACGCTGAGCGAGCGCGGCGGCTCGTTGGTCTGCTGCTGGCTGGCGGTCGGCAACTGCACCTGCAGCGTCGAACGCGCGTCGAAGGTGGTGGTGACCACGAAGAAGATGATCAGCACCAGGATGACGTCGATCAGCGGCACCAGGTCGATATGCGGCTCATCCTGGGATCGGTCGTTGCCGATACGCATCGATCAGGCCTTCGCCGTGGCGGCGCCGGACTGGCGCGCGGCCGGGGCCGGGTTCATCACCCCGGGGCGGCCGTCGAGCGTATCCAGCAGGGCGCTGGCTTCCTGCTCCATCTCCACCACGTAGCCGTGGATGCGGCCCTTGAAGTAGCGATGGAACATCAGCGCCGGAATCGCCACGATCATGCCGGTGGCGGTGCACACCAGCGCCTTGCCGATGCCGCCGGCCAGCTGGTTCACGTCGCCCACGCCGTGGTCGAGGATGCCCAGGAACATCTGGATCATGCCGATCACCGTGCCGAGCAGGCCCAGCAGCGGGCCGGCCGAGGCAATGGTGCCCAGTGCGTTCAGGAATCGCTCCATGCGGTGCACCAGGTGGCGGCCGGTGTCTTCGATGCGCTCGCGGATCTGGTCGCGCGGGCGGTTGCGGGCTTCCAGTGCGGCAGCCAGCAGCGCGCCCAGCGGCGAGTTCGCCCGCAGAGTCTGCAGGTGGGCCGGGTCGAGCTTGCCGCGAGCGGCCCAGTTGCGCACTTCCTGGCCGAGGCCGGGCGGCAGCACTTCAGTCCGCCGAAGGGACCAGAAACGCTCCAGGATGATCGCCAAAGCCAGTACGCCCAACAGCAGCAGCGGCACCATCGGCCAGCCACCGGCCTTGACCAGTTCCCACACGTTTCAACCCTCCGGCCCAACGGCCGCTTGTTCGATCGGCGATAGGATAGCAGCCGACCGCGCCCGCCCAGCGGCATCCCACCACCGGGATGCATGGATGCGCTGTTCACGCAGCTGCAGGCCTTGTGCGCCAAGCCATACGCGGATCGCCCCGGAGTCGGCCGTGGCCAGCACCTCCGCGCCTTGCGCCTGCCAGCGCTGGACCACCTCCTGGCGCGGGTGGCCGAAGCGGTTCCGGTGCCCGGCCGAGACCACCGCCAGCCGCGGCGCCACCGCCGCAACCCACGGCGCACTGGAGCTGCCGCCGCTGCCATGGTGCGGCACCAGTACCACGTCCGCCCTCAGCGCGTGCGGGTACGCCTGCAGCAGCGCCCCCTCGGCCGGTCGACCGATGTCACCCGGCAGCAGGACCACGCCGTGACGGCTGGCGATGCGCAGCACGCAGCTGTCCTCGTTTTCGGCTTGCCGGCTGCCCGGCGCCGGGTGCAGGACCTGGAAATCAACCCCGTCCCACTCCCAGCGCATCCCCTGCTGGCAGGGCGTGGCGCCGCCGATGGTGCTGCCCGGTGGCGCCAGCAGCTGCAGCCCGGGCAACTGCCGTCGCAGGCTGGGCAGGCTGCCGGTGTGATCCAGGTGGTCATGGCTGAGCATCACCTGCCGGGGCGGCCCCTGGCCGAGCGCGCGCAGGGCCGGGACCAGGATGCGTTCGTTGCCCTCGCCGCCAGTCGGCGGCCCCACGTCGTACCAGAGCGCGTGCCGCGCCGTGCGCACCAGCACCGCCGTGCCCTGGCCGACATCGTGCACCAGCAGCTCCAGTTCCCCCGCAGCCGGTGCATGCCGGGCCGGCCACAGCAGCGGCAGGCACAGCAGCAGGCCCGCCAGGCCACCGCCGGCGCCGCGCGGCAGCAGCCACCAGAACACGCCCAGCAAGGCCACGGGTAGCGCCCAGCGCGCCGCCTCGGCCAGCCACCACATCGCCTGCGGATGCAGCGCCAACGGCTGCAGGGCCCCCCAGCTGAGCTCGAACAGCCAGGCCGCGGCACGCCAGGCCCAACGCCCCGCGCCGTCATGCAGCACGTGCAGGCCGGTACCGAGCAGCGACAGCGGAACAACCAGCATTGTCCACCACGGGATGACCGGCAGGTTGACCAGCGGCCCCAGCCGCGCGGTCCCGCCGAACAAGGCGATGCACAGCGGCAGCAGCCCAAGGCTGGCAACACCCTGCGCGGCAAGGAACCCGCGCAGCCCGCCACCGATTCCCTCCGGCCCCGTCCTCGGCAGGCACCAGAGCAGCCACAGCACGCCACCGAAGCTCAGCCAGAATCCAGCCGAGAGCACCGACAGCGGCGCAGGCAACAGCATCACCATCGCGGCCAACGCCAGCCCCTGCCCTGCGCCCACCGGGCGACGCCCGGCCCTGGCCAGTGCAACCAGCCCGATCATCAGCGCCGCGCGCACCGTCGGCAGCGCACCACCCGCCGCCATGGCATAGGTGGCTGCGGCCAGCGCCGCTCCCCATGCGGCGGCCTGCGGCCGTGGCCAGTACCGTCCCAGCAGCGGGCACAGCCACCACCACAAGCGGCACAGCAGTACACCGAAGCCAGCCACCACGCCCACGTGGAAACCGGAGATGGCGACCAGATGGGTCAGGCCCAGCGCGCGCAGGTGTTCCCAGTCGGCATCGGACAGGCCACGGGTATCGCCCAGTGCCAGCGCCTGCACGAACCGCGCGGCAGGATGTGCCACCTGCACGGCGATCGCCGCACTGCTGCGTTCCCGCCAGGCCTGCAGGCCCTGCGCCGGCAGCCACTCCCGCGCACGGGCCGGATCACGCACCGAGGCATTGCCGGAGATGCCCCGCAGCACGGCGTGGCGCTCGCCATCGAAGCCGCCGGGATTGATCCGCGAGCGTGGCGCGCGCACGCGCAACGACAACTGCCAATGCGATCCTGCGCGAACCGCATGGCGCCCGCCCTCCGCCTCGTGCGCCGGCGATCCGCGCCGCGGATCGTTCCAGGTCACCTGCAGGCGCTTGCCACGCAGCGATGGCAGCGCGCCGGCATCTTCGACATGCAGCACGAAACGCGTGTAGCCGGGCCCCTGCTGGGGAAGGTCGGCAACCCGGCCCCGCACCTGCACATCCTGCGGTGGGGCGCCGGGTGGCAGCTGGCCATGCAGGACCCAGTGCCCGTGCACCGTTGCCCAGGCCAGGCCGAGCAGGGCCGCGGCCCAGGCACGGCCGCGCCAGGGCAACAGCCAGCCGCCGACGCCGGCGATCGCCATCGGCACACTCAGCCACAGCGGCAGCAACATCGGCATCTGCACGCAGGCCAGCGCCCCCAGCACCAGGCCTGCAGCGCAGCCAAAGCCAAACAGGGCCGGGGCGGATCGATCGGGAACCATTTCCCCAGCCTGCCGCTGGAGGCCGCAGGCTGCCTATCGGGCCTTTCCCCGTGCGCCTGTCAGCGCCGTACGGTACCGCGGTGGAAATTGACTCTGAAGCTGGCGCCGCCGCCAGCCGCTTCGCCAACGCTGACCGAGCCACCGTGGTGCTGCACGATTTCCTTCACCAGGTGCAGGCCCAGGCCACTGCCGCTGCCGGCTGCACGCAGGCGGTGGAAGGGCTCGAAGATCGCTTCGCGGTCGCCGACCGGAATGCCGGCGCCCTGGTCGCTGACCTCCAGCAGGCCGCGTGCATCGAGGCGCACGCAGATCGTGCCGCGCCCGCCGCCATGGACGATGGCGTTGTGCACCAGGTTGGCGATCACCCGCCCCAGCGCCAGGCTGTCGCCATGGATCCACACGGGCGACTCCGGCGCATCCACCTCGAAGCCATAACCGGCGCCGACCACCAGCGGCGCCAGATCGGCGGCCGCCTCGCGCACCAGCAACGCCAGGTCCAGCCGCTGCAGCGCGCCGACATTGCGATCGAGACGCTGCAGGTCGAGCAGGTGCTCAGCCACGTTGCCGAGGCGGGCGACGTCGGTCAGCAACTGCGATTTCAGTTCACCCTGCGGCAGCTGCGACAGGCGCGCCTGCACCACCGCGATCGGTACGCGCAGCTCATGCGCGGCATCGGCGAGGAACTTGTCGCGCGCTGCATAGCCCTGCTGCACCTTGTCGATCGCATCGTTGAACGCTTCCACCAGTGGTGCGACCTCGGTGGACACCAGCTGCGCATCCAGGCGCGCGCCCGGCTGGCCGATGTCCAGTTCCTTGGCCTGCTGCGCGGAGCGGCGCACGCCGCGCATCGCGCGATGGATCACCGTCGGCATCACCAGCAGCGTGACCACGATCAACGGCAGGAAGAACCACAGGCCGATCAGGCGCAGCACCATCAGCGCGCCATCCAGCAACCCACCCTTTGGAGCACCACCGACCATCACCGTGATGCGGCGTCCATCCTCGTTGCGGATCATCACCCGCGCCACGTCCAGATAGGGTGGCACCAGTGAACCCAGTTCGGTGGCGCCCACTGTCGGCAAGCGTGCCAGCAATGGCGCGTGGACCGCAGGAATCGTGCCGCGCTCCAGCCACGTGCCCCTGTCATCAACCGCCGCGAACCAGAGGTTGCCGCCGGCCCCGGCATTGAGCTTGTCCCAGCGCGCCTGGTCCAGTTCCAGCCGGCCGCCTTCGCTGTGCACGGCTTTGGCCACCGCCTCGGCCGTGAACATGTCCATGCCCCAGGAGTCCTTGTCACCCCAGGTCAGGATCAGCGCGACCACCGCGAACAGCACGGTGAACGCCTGCGCAAGGAACAGGCGCCAGGCCAGGCCCAGGGTGATGGAACGGATCGGGCGTGCCATCTCAGGCCTCCGCCAGCAGGTAGCCGACGCCGCGGATCACATGGATCTCCACGCCGGCCCCGGCCTGTTGCAGCGCCTTGCGCAACTTGGAGATATGCGCGTCCAGTGCATTGGACTGGATCTCGTCATCGAAGCCGTACACCGCCGCCTCCAGTGCACTGCGGGTGACGGTACGCCCCTGCCGCATCGCCAGCGCCTGCAGCACCAGCACCTGGCGCCGGGGCAGCGCCAGCAGCTGGCCATCGACCTGCGCCTGCAGCGATTCGAAATCGAACTCCAGCCGGCCCAGTCGCAAGCGTGGTGTCACCATTGCCGAGGGCCGTCGCGAGACCGCACGGATGCGCGCCATCAGTTCCTCGATCGCCACCGGCTTGACCAGATAGTCATCGGCGCCGACATCCAGGCCCTCGACCTTGTCCGACAGCGTGCCCTTGGCCGTCAGCATGATCACCGCCAGGTTCGGACGCAGGGCCCGCGCAACGGCAACGAAGCCAGCGCCATCGCCATCAGGCAACTGGCGGTCGAGCAGCATCAGCTGGTGCACCGGTTCGCGCAGCGCGATGGCCGCTTCGGCCAGGCAACCAACCACATCGGCGACCACGCCCTGCCGCTCCAGCCCCGATTGCAGGGCACGGGACAGGTCAGGATCGTCTTCGACCAGGAGGATGCGCATCGGGGGCTCGGCTACCGGAAACGGTGCCGATCATAGTGCCTGGCGCCCACTTTTTCCGCTTCGGCCTGGCGGATGCGCCGACGCAATGTTCTGACAATGTTGCTCCCCCATCATGCGCAGCCATCCTCCGCAACGTCGTTGACCGATGCCGCCACTGCCCTCGACCCTGCTGCGCCCGCTGCTGTTCTCCGCTGCCTTTGGCCTGCCGGTGTTCGCGCAGGCCGCCGACAGCAACCCGGGCGTACAGGCCGGCATCAGTGCTGGCGCGACCTCGGGCGCGTATGCGCACTACGACGTCAAGCCACTGGTGGTCCCGTCCATTGCCTGGCAGGGCCAGCGCTTCTTCGCCAGCCCGGGCTCGCTGGGCATGTACCTGTACAAGCGCGAGGGCCTGCGCCTGTCGGCGGCGGTCACGCCCTACACGCTGCGCTTCAAGACCGACGACGTGAACGATCCTCAGCTGCGCCGCCTGCACAGCCGGCAGATATCCGCCATGGCCGGCATCAATGGTGAATACAGCGCCGACTGGGGCATCGTCGAGGCCAGCGTGATGCGCGAGGTCACCGGGCACGGAGGTGGCATGGAGTCGCGCCTGCACTACAGCTATCCGATCCAGGCTGGTCGCTTTACCTGGGTGCCCAAGGTCGGCGTGGTCCACTCCAGCGCACGCTTGCTGGATTACTACTACGGCATCAGCGATGAGGAAGCGCTGCGCTCGGGACTTGCCGCCTACAACCCGGGCAGCGCGACATCACCGAGCCTGCAGATCGCGGTCAGCACGCCGCTGGGCACGAAGTGGCGCGCGACCGGCGTGGTCGCCAACCAGTGGTTCGGCGATGCAGTAAAGGACAGCCCGATGGCACGACGCGGCACTCAGTCATCGGCCTTCATTTCCCTGATGCGCTCGTTCTGAACGAGCACCCGCTACGGACAAGGACTCCCCATGGCCTCCGTCTCCCCCACCTCCGAAGCACACGCGATCCTGCGAGCCCCCGATCTGGACAGCGCCGAACGCGTCTACCTTGGCCTGATGCCCGACCTTGAGCACGTAAGCGCGCTTGCACGTCGCGCGCTCGGCCAGTCGCGCGTTGCCGACGCGGCCCGGGGATACGCGCTTTCGATGACCCTGGTCGGGCTGCGCCTGCAGGAACTGGAGATGGGCGAGGCCAGCGCGAAAGAGCACCGGCAGGCCACCCTGCGCAGCCTGCGCCAGGCCTTCAGCGCCTGAGCACCGGCCAGCCGCAACGCTGCCGCAGAGCCGCGCAGCCGCTCAGCGGAACGTGGTCCAGGCCAGCACAGCGGACAACAGGGCGACCCAGATCACTGCCTTGAACGTACCTTCCAGCATGTTGCCGCCGAACAGCACTTCAAAGAACGGATTGGGCCTGGAAACCGGCACATGATCGCTCATCGTTGAAAGATCCTGGGGATGGGTGGAGGGCATGCACGCATGCCTGCGCGGGCACAACTCTAGTACATGCGCTCCGTCGGAGGATGTGCCGGGAACATCCGCTTAACAACCTGCGCGCCAGTTCGGGTATGTTCGACCCAACGCTGTGTTCAAGGATGATCGATGCTCAAGCGCGTCCTGTTCCCCGTTGTCGCCCTGCTGCTGTCCGTGCTGGTCATCGCGCTCGGATGGCAGAACCGCCAGCTGCGGCAGATCAATGAGCAGATGGCCACGCAGCTGCAGGACATGCGTCTTGCAGCACATGGCCTCGAACTGGGCAGTCGCCCGGATGCGCTGGCGCTGCGCACCACGCAGCAGACCTTCGTCGATATCGGCGGTGCCCGCGAGGTTCCGCAGATCCTCTATTTCTTCTCCACCGCATGCCGCTACTGCCTGGCCTCGGTACCGCAGCTGCAACAGATCGCTGCGGCCCGCGGCAACAGCGAACTGGTCGGTGTCGGCATGCCGCCATACGACCAGCTGGCGGACTACGCCGGCAAACATGCACTGCGCTTCCCGATCGCCATCGACAACGAAGCCGCCGCGTCCACGCGCTATCGCGCCACCGTCACGCCGATGCTGATGGTGCTGGCTGCCGATGGCCGCGTTGCCTACAAGCATGTCGGCCAGCTCGACGCCCAGGTTGTGCAGGCTGCCGTCGCGTCGCTCGCACCGAAGCCGGCGCTGCCCTGATCCCGCGTGCCGCGCATCGCGTCGCGGCCCCCTGTTACCGCATTCGCGCCACAACCGGCACTCCCGTGCCTTCGGCAACTGCAACTCCACAACGCCAACCAAGGAGATACACATGATCGGAAAGAAAGTGCTTTCGTCCGTCGCCGGTATCGTCGTTGTCGCGGCCATGGCCTTCGGCGCCAGCCAGGCCTTCGCCGTCTCGCCCAAGACCGGATATGCACCGGGCTGCGAACCACACCCGCAATGCCCGTTCGGCAACGCGGGCAAGCACGGCCAGCTGCTGTGCTGCGATCCGCTGTAACCGGATGCGCGCATGGGGTCGGCATCGCTGACCTGCCACACCCGCCGCGGAGCTGAGCCAGCGCCGCGGCCATGACCGGGCCACCCCGCAGTGGCCCACCACGCCGGGCCGCCTTGAAGCGCGGCCCGGCACTTCCTGGCCCGGATTCATCCTTCCCGCAGCGACTTGGCGGGCGCTTTTCCGGCTTTCGTCGCATACCGGTTTCACAGCGCAGGGGGCAGTGCCACGCTGGACTCCCTTCTCCGGAGCACCGTGCCATGCCGATGCTTGCCCTGCTGCTGTTGTGCGCTGGCCTGTTCGGCCGCGATGCCGACGCCGGGGATGCCTCCCTGCGCAGCCAGATCCTGCAGGCCGACACCGGGCATGCGGGCGCGCCCCCGGCACATGACCAGACACCGGAGCCGACGGCCCTGCAGTTGTACCGGCTACGCCAGGACCGCGTGCTGCGCGTGGGCAACCAGCGCCTGCCTGCAGGCGGCCAGCAGCATCAGGCCGGTTCAGCACGTTTCGCGCAGGTCTGGGAACGCGTGGACGGGCACTGGCGGCTGCAGCGCATGATCAGCATCGACGAATGGGTTGCCCAGCGCTGACGCTCGGCACCGGCACCGGTACCGGCAACCGTCGTAAACGAAAAAGCCGGCCCAGGGCCGGCTTTCATCGTGATCCACCGCTGCACCGGCAATGCCGGGAGCCAGGTGGTGGGCGGTACAGGGTTCGAACCTGTGACCCCTACCATGTCAAGGTAGTGCTCTACCGCTGAGCTAACCGCCCATCTTGTTTCTGCCGCCCGAAAGCTGGCCCTGCTACGTAAAAACCCGGCGCCAGGGCCGGGCTCTTCAGTTCACGACAGCCTCCTTCCGGAGACTTCGTGGTGGGCGGTACAGGGTTCGAACCTGTGACCCCTACCATGTCAAGGTAGTGCTCTACCGCTGAGCTAACCGCCCGTTTTTGCTTCTGAACGTCCGCGATTGCGTCGGTGCAGGCCGCGTATATTACGGATGCCGGCCGTGAAGCGCAACACTTTTGTGAAGAAGATGCTGCACCGCCGCGTTCAGCCCAGACTCGCTTCCTTCAGCTGCCGGATCTGGTCACGCACCCGTGCGGCATCCTCGAATTCCAGGTCCTTGGCGTGCTGGTACATCTGCTGTTCGAGCGCCTTGAGACGCGCCGCCAGCTGGGCCGGACCGAGCGAACGGTAATCGGCTCCGTCCTCGGCAACACCCGCCCTGCCCTTGCCCTTGCCCTTCTTGGCTTCCTTCTCCGCCGCATCCGAACGCGCACCTTCGAGGACGTCGACGATCGGGCGCGCCACCGAGCGCGGCACGATGCCATGTTCTTCGTTGTACTCGACCTGCTTGGCGCGGCGGCGGTCGGTCTCGTCGATCGCTGCCTGCATCGAGCGGGTCACCTTGTCCGCATACAGGATCGCCTTGCCGCGCACATTGCGGGCGGCGCGGCCGATGGTCTGGATCAGCGAACCGGTGGAGCGCAGGAAGCCTTCCTTGTCTGCGTCAAGGATCGCCACCAGCGACACCTCGGGCATGTCCAGGCCTTCGCGCAGCAGGTTAATGCCCACCAGCACATCGAACTTGCCCAGGCGCAGGTCGCGGATGATCTCCACGCGCTCGACCGTATCCACGTCCGAGTGCAGGTAACGCACGCGGATACCGTGTTCGGTCAGGTATTCGGTGAGGTTCTCGGCCATGCGCTTGGTCAGCGTGGTGACCAGCACTCGGTCACCGGCCTTGATGCGCGCGTTGGCCTCGCTCATCAGGTCGTCGACCTGGGTGCCCACCGGGCGGATCTCCACCACCGGATCGATCAGGCCTGTCGGGCGCACCACCAGCTCGGTGATCTCGTCGCCGGCCTCGCGGTACTCATACGGGCCCGGCGTGGCGGACACGTAGATCGCGCGCGGGCAGCGCGCCTCCCATTCCTCGAAACGCAGCGGTCGGTTGTCCAGTGCCGACGGCAGGCGGAATCCGAACTCGACCAGGGTCTCCTTGCGCGAGCGATCGCCCTTGAACATGGCGCCGATCTGCGGAATGGTCACGTGCGATTCGTCGATGACCAGCAGCGCGTCCGGCGGCAGGTAGTCGAACAGCGTCGGTGGCGGCTCGCCGGCGTTCTTGCCGGTCAGGTGCCGCGAGTAGTTCTCGATACCGTTGCAGAACCCGACCTCGGCCATCATCTCGATGTCGAACTGGGTGCGCTGTGCCAGGCGCTGCGCCTCCACCAGCTTGTTTTCCGCGTACAGTTGCTCAAGCCGCTCCTTCAACTCCACCTTGATCGTTTCCACCGCGGCCAGCACGCGCTCGCGGGTAGTGGCGTAGTGGGTCTTGGGGTAGACGGTGAAACGCTGCATGTTGCGCATCGTCTCACCGGTGAGCGGATCGAACAGGGTGATCTTCTCGACCTCGCCGTCGAACAGCTCGATGCGCAGCGCTTCGCTGTCCGACTCGGCCGGGAACACGTCGATCACTTCGCCACGCACGCGGAACGTGCCGCGCTGCAGCTCGTACTCATTGCGCGTGTACTGCAGCTGGGTCAGGTGATTGATGAGGTCGCGCTGGTCGATGCGCTCGCCCTTGGACAGGATCAGACGCAGCGACAGGTAGTCCTCCGGCGCACCCAGGCCATAGATCGCCGACACCGTGGCCACCACGATCGCATCCGGGCGCGACAGCAGGGTCTTGGTCGCGGCCAGCCGCATCTGCTCGATGTGCTCGTTGATCGAACTGTCCTTCTCGATGAAGGTGTCCGACGAAGGCACGTAGGCCTCCGGCTGGTAGTAGTCGTAGTAGCTGACGAAATACTCGACCGCGTTGTGCGGGAAGAACGCCTTGAACTCACCATACAGCTGCGCCGCCAGCGTCTTGTTCGGCGCCATGATCAGCGTCGGTTTCTGCACGTTCTGGATGACGTTGGCGATGGTGTAGGTCTTGCCCGAGCCGGTGACGCCCAGCAGGGTCTGCTTGGCGATGCCCGCCTCGAAGTTGCTGGTCAGCTTCGCGATGGCATCAGGCTGGTCGCCCGCCGGCGAATACGGCGAGACGAGTTCGAAACGGTCGCTCATGGTGTTGCCAGTTCCCGGGAAGGACAAGTATACGGGGCAAGGGGTGACGGCCGGCTGAGGGCTTTCCGGGCAGGCGGGCGCGGCAGTGCCTGATGGCGGTCGTCCCGCTGTGGCGCGAGGCTTGATGCCATGCATCGCACTCCCGCCCACTGTCGTTCAGCATCACGCGGCATGCATCTGGTCGAGATGCTGGTGGTGATCGCCATCCTTTCCGTTCTGCTGGCCGTGGGCTGGCCGGCCCTGCGCCCGGTGCTGTTGCGGCAACGCGCCGACGCCCTGCAGCTGACCCTGCATGCCAGTCTTTCCAGCGCCAGAAGCGAGGCCCTGAAGCGCCGCGAGCTGATCGGGCTGTGCGCCAGCGACGACGGTGAGCAGTGCTCCCGCGACTGGAGCGCAGGGTGGATCATCTATCGCAGCGGCAGGCACCGGGGGACACCAGCATCCGCCCAGGACATCCTGATCCACCATCAAGGCCGGACCGACATCGCCATCGTCGCCCAGGCCAGCGGTGGACGGCCGCTGCTGTTCTTCCAGCCTGACGGGCGCAGTCCCGGTGCCAATCTGACGCTGCGCATCTGCGCAGGAGACCGGCTGCATGGCAGGTTGGTCATCAACAACGGCGGCCGCATCCGCAGCGAGCGTGTCGACCGCACCCTTCCCTGCTGACGGGCCAAAACGACAAAAGCCGCGATTTCTCGCGGCTTTTGCAGTATCTGGCGCCCGAAGTTGGACTCGAACCAACGACCCCCTGATTAACAGTCAAGTGCTCTAACCGGCTGAGCTATTCGGGCGGGGAGGCGCATTGTACTGGGCGTTCAGAGGAAGATCAACACCTGATTTACCAGCAATCGGAAACCGTGCCGCTGGCCGTTTTGCGGTTGGCCTGGTCCACGCTCAGCGTCCCGCAGCTGTCCTTGGTCTGGTTGCCCTGGGGCGTCGCAGTCAGCGTGAACGAGGACGCCTTGCCATCGAACGTGATCGCGTACCGTGTGGTCCCGCCCTCGCGCGGCGACACCTTGCTGGGCAGCGCGAAGCCCGAGTAGGTGTTGTTCACCGAGTAGTAGCGCTCAGCACGCTGCGCGTATTCCACCAGGTCCGCCTTGGCCACGCCCCGGTGCGACTGGCGGATGTACTGCTGGTACGACGGAACGACAATCGCGGCCAGGATACCGAGCACGATCACCACGATCATCAGTTCGATGAGGGAGAAACCGTGCTGCTTGCCGGGACGACGCAGGGTACGGGAAAGAGTGTTCAGGGTCATGGGCATGTCTTCGTTACTGGATCTGGCGCCAGGATTGGCGACCGCAGGGATAAGGCACGTACATCGTCGGAGCACCCGCCACGTTGACCGCCATCCAGCAGGCACGTCCGCCTCGATCGGCACCCTTTGCCAGGCGTGGCATCACCGAGACATTGACGTCCTTCACCGGTGCGGTGCCGCCGGTGTCGAGACTCACGCCAGCCGTGCCCGCTCCGTAGGGCGTGCCGGTAATGGACCCGACCCGCGCCTGCTCCAGCGATGCAACACCCGAGATCGGATTGAGGCCAAACAGCCAGTTGCTTCCCTCGGTCGAACAGCCACGGCCACCCGCGGTAGGCATGTAGGTCGGCATGAACACCGTTCCCGACGCCACGGCAGGATTACCAACAAAGCGTTCACCTGCGCCGGGCAGTGCAATGCTCCATCCGCGCGCCGCCCCGGAGAAGGGCGTGGCCGTGACCGTGCGCAACTTGTTGGTGGTGGTCACCGTATAGGCCACCAGATTGGCGGGCACGATCGTGGCCTCCGGCTGGTCCTTGCTGGTGTCGTTGACACCGTACAGCGACTGCGCGGTGAGATCCTGGGGGTCATTGTCGAAGGAGAAGCTGCCGGTACCCAGCACCAGCATCACGCCACCACCGGGTCCGGTCACGGCGGTCATGCCACCGGTAATCGGCTGGCGATACACCTGGTTGTTGTTGTTGGTCTGGCGCGCCGTGGTGAACACCGGCGTGGTGACCGAGGTTGCCGTGCTTTCCAGGTCGAACTTCCACAGCGCGCCGCGCTGGTCGGCCGCATAGATCGTGTCCGCCAGGCCGTCACGGCCACGTACACGCCCCGTCCCACCGGCGCTGTCGGCGCGCCAACGGTCGACAGCCACGATGTTGCCCAGGCCATTGTCACCGGCGGGTGCGGTTGCTGCGGCCTCGGTAGCAGTGATCATCCGCACCGCGCCCGATCCCAGGTCGACCACGAACAGCACGGCCTTGCGGCTGAGGCTGTTGTAACCGTTGCCGAAGATCGCTTTCCACGCCACCCCGGTCCCTTCCTTCACCGGCACGATCACCGGCTTGCCAAGGACATGGCCGATGTTCGCCTTGATGGTGCTGTCGAGCCCCGGCGCCACGTCACTGATTTCCCACAGGCGATTGCCGGTGCCGAAGCTGGACGGCGTGGTTACATCCAGCGCGAACACCGAGCGCCCACCGGCGCCCGCCGTACCGACCAGCGCCGTGGCCCAGTTGCCACCGATCTGTGCGTCCGCCACCGCGATCGGTCCATCCACGTAGTAGCGATGACGGAAGCGCTGGTCGGACTTGTTGGCCGCCACGTAGGGATACAGCAGGTTGGCCATGTGGCCCAGCGCGGTTCCGGGGATGTAGGCGAAGGTCTCGCTGCCTCCGGCACTGTCACTCACGCCGTTGCCGTTCATGCCACCGTCGAAGGCATGCAGCATGCCGTCGTTGGCACCGACATAGACCATGTAGCGGCCATTGTTGCGCTTGCGGGTCAGGTACGTCGCATACGAGGTCGCCATCGCGGTGCTGATGCGCTGGTAGCCATAGTCGTCGCGGGGCGAACTGATCACCGGGCTGGAATTGACGATGTCACCCAGCACGGTGGTACGGGTGCGATAGATGCCCCCCGAGTTGCGCACTTCGCGTGATGCGTCGCCGCGCAGATAAGCCATGGCCGTGGCGATGTCGCCGCCCAGCTTTTCAGCCTCGGTCGCAGAACAGCGCGCAATACCCGGATACTGCTTCTCGTCTTTGTTGCAGAGATCGGTGAAGGCGATGTTGGTGCTGCTGAAGTCAACTGCAGCATTGCCCTTGGTGGCGACGATGGTGCGCGAACGCTGCGCGCCCAGTTTCTCGGCCGCTTCCCACACCTGCGTGTACTCGGTCTGCTGCGTCTTGTCGTTCACCGCAAGCTTGGATGCCTTCAGGCGGCTGAACCAATCGGTTTCCTCGTTGGCTACTTCGAACTGGGGCGTGACCGCCAGCGACCCGGTACCGATACGCGCGCCGGTCAGGCCCTGGCTGCCCGAAGGCGCTGGCCCGGAGGTGACCGACGACAGCACCCGGCGCATGGCCGTGGTGATGTCTGCCGGAGTACGCGCGTTGATGTACTCACCGCGGGTATTGGTCGCGGCGTGCCAGATGTCATCCACGGTGCTGGGGTTGTCGTTCTGGCGACTTGGCCAGTTGCTGTAGACCGCCGAATCGGTATACGGGTTCTGTTGCTTGTTCGGATCGAACAGATTGCCACGCGCGCCCAGCGTGATCCCGTAGAAGTTGATATGCAGGTCCTTCTTGCAGTCCAGCGACTTGTCAGTGCTGGTCGCACATTGCTCCGGCACCGGCACTTGTCCCCGGGGCATCCGATCATCGGTTCGCAACGGGTTCACGTAGTAGTACGCGGCAATATCACCCATGGTGTTGGAATTGCCATCCGAGAAGGGAGTCCCCATGTCCCCGTCCACGTTGCCCGGGGCAGGTGCGAGGGATGACGAAAGGTTGTTGCCATTGTTGCTGTAGCCGTCGGTGAACAGCATCACCGCATTCTTCTGGCAGGACAGCTTGATGGGGGCATTGTCATCGGTCCGCATGAACTGCAGGCCCGCAGCGTTGACGGCATGTCGATTCGGCGTGCCACCACTGGCCGTCAGCGCGATCATGCTGCTGTAGAGCGCGGACTTCTGCCCGATCACGCTCATGTCCCGGATCGCAAGCCGTTTGTTGGAGTCTGTCGAACTGTTGTAATTCTGGAAATCGTTGATCCGGAAATACCCGACATACATGTCATTGACATTCAATGCGCGCGTCATGCCGGCGATCATCGCCCGGTTGCGGTTACCGTAGTACGAGTACCAGTTGGCGAAGTTCTGCAATGCGGCAGCATCACCGGTCCCGATGACGTACTTCCACATGTCACATCCGGAACCGCAGGCGCCGGTGACCTTGGTTCGCTGGATACCTGCATAAGCATTGGCAGTGCCTGGCAACTGCGGATAGGCGTCACCATCGCTGGTGTACGGCATGTAGAACGTTGCGGGCACATAGCGCAGCGACGCATAGCCCGCCGAGCTCCAGGTCGTGCCTCTCGTATTGGCGTTCTCGTTGCCAAAATTACCATTGGCCCTGCTTGCAGTCCTGTAGGACTGCCCGGCCGGTACCGTCATCCCTTCCTGCATCCTCTGGACGTCCCAGGACGAAGTACCCAGATAGCTGCTGGCGATCGCGAGTGTATCTGTCTCACGAGGATCGATGAGGGTGGCCGACGTGCTCGCGTCCGGATACGACTGCACCTCTTCATTTACGATCCGCAACCAGGGCTCGTACTTGATTGCGGGGTCGTAGTAGGTTGGATTGTAGGCCGCTGATCGTGCGAACCCGAAGACATCCAGAGCGGGGATGCCGTTGTAGTTGTTGATCCGGGCGCCCGGCAACACGTAGAAATAGCTGCATTCGCCGGTCTGGATGGCATTGCCCCACCGATCATAGGTGGGGAGTACGTCATCGGGCGTGTTGAGAACACCGGCCGACCGGAAGAAACTCTTCCTCCCGTAGTGCCAGCACGCCGTTCCGTCCTGCCCCGGGAACTGGGTCTGGAAGGTCATCGAACCCGAATCATCCACCGCCATGATGAATGACGGCGGCGCGGAGACCTTCAGGTTCATCGGGTGCTGCGACAATGTGCCCTGCGCCTGCGCGGCGAACAGGTTCATCGCAAGCCAGGTGCCGCCAGCCACCGCCAGCAACAGCCCGGAGCCGGCCAGGATCTTGATCTTTCGGGTCGCCATTGACCGGGTTCCTCAAAGCTTGAAAACAGTGTCGACAGCCGCCGAGGAAGTACCCTCGTTGCTGGTGGCGGCATCGCGATCGGAGCCGAACGCGGTGATCTGGTAGACGCGGGTGGGCTCTTCGCTTTCCGGCGTGCCCATGCCCAGCGTCGATTCGCCCTGGATGCAGGCGTCGATGCGGCGCACGCTGACCACCGGCGCCGCCGACAGTTTCTGCTCACCCACCCAGCGGGTGGGATCGAAGCCGTCATCGCAGATGCGCTTGATGGCGTCAGCCTTCAACGAGCCGCCGTCGCCGGTATTGTTGTCGATCTCCTCGATCGACCGCTCGGCGTCACGGACCGCCCGCTCGCTGGCCTGGAACGCCACGTTGGCGGCCCGGTAGTTGGAGGACATGCGCTCCTGCATGCTCGCCACCTGCATGCCGACCACACCGATCAGCGACAGCAGGATCAACAGCATCAGAGCCACGTACAGCACCGCACCGCGCTGCTGCGTACGCCCCTGGAATCGACGGGAGACGGAGGGCTTCATGGGTCAGTTCCCGAACAGTCGGTTGCGCAGTGCCACGGACACCTCGTAGGAGGCGCGGTAGCGATCGTCGTAGGTCGTGGGCGGATTGAAGCCAACGCCGAGCACGCCCAGCTGGGCCACGGCCGTATTGGCCTGCTCGGCCGCGGCGCGCTGCGGGCTGCGCACCAGCAGTCCAAACTGCACCAGGCCAACCCGTCGCCACGCAGCGACAGCGGCGGCATCGGTACCGGTACTGACCCCGCTGGCAGTCTTCTGGAAGGCGATTACCCCGGTCGGCGGCGCGGTGCTGCTGATCGCCGTCTCGGTATCCTGGCCGTAGAGGAACTGCAGGCTCTCAATGCCCTCCACCAGCTCCTCACCGGTGGCGAACGTGTTGTCGCCAGCGCCACGCGCGCGGTACAGCGCGGGTTCGCCGGCGGTATTCGTTGCCACGTAGTACGCCATCGATTCCACCCGATAGACCATGGTCACCGCGTTGTTGGCCGAATACGCCGAGAGATCGGCTTTGCTGGCCGTGATCGTGCTGCCGGCGATTTTTCCGGCAAACACGTCCACTTTGCTGCAATCGGCCACGGCAAACGCCGAGGGCGTGGTGACGGCACCGGCCGACAGGCGGGCCGCCGCGTCACTGGCGATCGTGATGTCCGGCGAAGTACCGGAGCCGATGGACAGCACCGGCGAGCCTTCCGGCGCCAGGTAGCGCATCACGATGATGTCGCTGCCGCCAAGCGGTTTGGGCTTCAGATTGGTGATCGCCGACGGCGTGCTGCCGGCAGCCCCCCAGCTTGCGCCGAGGGTCAGCTTGTTGCCAGGCGCGGTGCCCTGCGCCTCGTAACCCTGGATCGGCACCGAGAAGTCCATCGGGCTGCCATCACCCGACTTCACGCCGGCAATGTTGACCTTGACACTGTCCTGGGCGCGCACCAGGTGCGCCTGGTCATTCACGCAGCCCATGTGCCCGGCCATCCGGATGTCGCGCTCGAGGAACTCCAATGCGAATCGGGCGTTCTCCTGGGTGCGCGCGACACCTTCGGACAGCTGCGAGGCCGCCCGCGAAGCCATGAAGATCTGGGTCACGCCCAGCATCAGCACCAGGCCGATGACCAGCGAGATCAGCAGTTCAACCAGCGAGAGGCCAGCCGCATGGCTGGCAGCGGAAGGCGCGCGCTTCATAGACGGGTAACCAGGGTGAACGTGGTGATGCTGTCGGGATTGGCTGCGTTCCATCGCTCGTCTCCCCAGCCGATGCCCACCGTGACCAGACCATCATTGACGGTCACGTTGGCGCTGGCCTTGCCTCCCAGCACCTTGACGACCTGGCATTGCCAGCGCGCCACGTTCGCCTTGGAGGCTGTCACGTCGGCACTGTTGGGCCAGGTGCAGGGGCCAGCCGGCGCGGTGACCGAGCCGGCAGTGAAGGAGGCCTTGGTGTATTCGCCACCGTTGAGGGTTTCGCTGCGCTGCACGCGCATCAGCTCGATCAGATCGTAGGCCAGGCTGGTGGCCTGGGTGCGCTGGCTGGCGCTCTGCACGAACCGCACGTTCATGGTCTGCAGCAACGCAAAGCCAAGCAGGCCGAACGCCAGTACCAGCAGCGCGATCAGCACCTCGATCAGGCTGAAGCCACGACTGCGGGCAGGCCCGCCCATGCCGGAACGACGACGTTTCATTTGCAGGTTCCTGCGGTGGAGCGGACCTGGCCGGAGAACAGGACGGTCAGGGTCCGCATGGGGTCACCCGTCTTGCAGCCTTGCGGCACCAGGCTCACGACCTGGTCGGCGGACGCGCGGCGGCGTCCCTGGGAATCGAAGGTGATGACGGTTGGGCTGGGAGCCTCGACCGCCAGGCTGCTGCTGCCCTTGGAGAAGCGCAGCACGCTTTCGCTGCCGCTGACGGAGCCATCGCCATCGGCGTCGCCCCAGGCCAGCATGCCCTTGCTCCACTCACCATCGCAGGACGTGCCGTTGCTGCTGCCGCACACCCCGCCACCATGGCGGTTGCGGATGGCCTCGCTGCGAGCGAGCGACAACAGACCGATCACCTCGTTGTTGGTGGTGGTCAGCCGGTTCGAGCGCATCGCGGTGCGGAAGCTGGGATAGGAGATGCTGGCCAGAATGACCAGGATGACCAGCGTGATCATCAACTCGACCAGCGTGAAGCCGTTTTGCCGGCGCAAAGACATTGGACGCTCCCCAGCGTGTTGATGGCCACGATGGGCCATCGTCCCGCCACCGGCAAGCGGCGGCAGGATGAACGGTCAATCCAGGGCGACGGGCGTCAAAGCCTTGACGACCCGCACCTTCCCACCCCGGCCGGCGCGATCCCCATCGCACCGGCCCGGGCTCAGGCCAGCACCTGGTAGCAGGGCTGGTATTCGCCGGAGATCTTCATCCGGCGCTGCTCGACGAAAGCGCGCAGCAACGCGTCCAGCGCCTGCATCATGTCCGGGTCGCCATGGATCTGGAACGGTCCGAACTGTTCGATGCGACGCATGCCGTCTTCCTTCACGTTGCCGGCGACGATGCCCGAGAACGCCCGGCGCAGGTCGGCCGCCAGCGCGTGCGGGGCACGCCCGTGGTGCAGGTCCAATGCGGCCATCGCCTCGTGGGTGGGCACGAACGGCTGCTGGTACTCCCACGGAATCTCGATCGACCAGTTGAAGAAGAACGAGTCCTTCTGCGCCAGGCGGTGCTCGCGCACGCGCTTGATGCCGTTGGCCATCTTCTTCGCCACCGCCACCGGGTCGCCGATGATGATCTCGTAGCGCTCGGCGGCCGCGTCACCCAGGGTCAGGCGAATGAAGCGGTCGATCTGCTCGAAGTACGGCGCCGCCACGGTCGGTCCGGTCAGGATCAGCGGGAACGGCAGGTCCTTGTTTTCCTCGCGCAGCAGGATGCCGAGCAGGTACAGGATTTCCTCGGCGGTACCGACGCCACCGGCGAACACGATGATGCC
This sequence comes from Stenotrophomonas sp. YJH_SMC_19, assembly GCF_059367915.1. Lineage (NCBI taxonomy): Bacteria > Pseudomonadati > Pseudomonadota > Gammaproteobacteria > Lysobacterales > Lysobacteraceae > Stenotrophomonas > Stenotrophomonas sp. YJH_SMC_19. The sequence goes on along the minus strand of NZ_JCAFRI010000012.1, from coordinate 102,453 downwards.
GTGGCCGATGCGGACGAAGGCCTCCAGGCGCTTCTCGATGTCCGGCATGATCACCAGGTGGTTGACGATCGGGTTCGGCGACTCGGCGGCGATGATGCCCGGCTCGGTCAGGCCGATGTAGCGCGTCACGGTACGGCGCTGCTTGGCGTGGGCGATCGTGGCCCCCTTCATCGGGCCCTTCATCGCACCCGGTCCACAGCCGGTGCAGATGTCCAGGCCGCGCAGGCCCAGCTCGTAGCCCACCTGCTTGGTGTACAGGTATTCATCGCGCGAGATCGAGTGACCGCCCCAGCACACCACCAGGTTCGGGTCGCCCGGGTTGAGGATGCGCGCATTGCGCAGCAGGCCGAACACCGCGTTGGTGATGCCCTCGGACGACTCCAGCTCGGCCGCGTAGGCAGGGCCCATCTCGATGGCCATGTAGGCCAGGTCACGCACCACGGCGAACAGCAGTTCGGCAACACCGCGGATGATCTCGCCATCGACGAAGGCCATGGCCGGCGCGTTGACCAGGTCGATGCGCACGCCGCGATCCTGCTGCGCCACCTGGATGTCGAAATCGGGATACAGATCGCGCGCCGCGCGCGGATCGTCAGAGGCACTGCCGCTGGTCAGCACGGCCAGCGCGCAGCGGCGCAGCAGCTCGTGCATGCCGCCGGCAGAGGCATCGCGCAGGCGGGCCACTTCGGCCCGCGACAGCACATCCAGCCCACCGCGCGGGTAGATCCGCGCGTCCTGCACCGGCAGTGCGCGGGCTGATTTTTCGTTCGTGGTCATGTCCAATTTTTTGCTTCCTTCAAGGTTTCCGACTGTACTGCCGCCCCCTTAAAAAGCAAAACGGCCGGGAAGCCCGACCGTTGGATGTGTGCTCCCCGCGTTCGCCTTTCCGGGACCGCATCGGCGGCGTTGGCACCGCGCACATTTCCGGATGCTACGCCGATGCAGAGTGGCCTGCAAGGACTTTCGCCTGAACGGAAAACGGCCGGGTTTCCCCGGCCGTTTCCGTTTACATCATCAAGCTCTGACGGATCAGAACTTGTACTTCACAGTCAGCTGCATGGACCAACGCGACACGGCAGTGTTGCCCTTGTCATTGTTGTTTTCCTGGATCGAGGAATCATCCGCACCGGTGAACGAGTACACATACTTCCCGGTGGCCGGATCGATACCTGCGAAGTTGCCCACGCGGCGGGTTGCATAGAAGCCGTAGTCGTCAATGAGGCCCCACTTCTTGTTCAGCAGGTTGCCGACATTCATGATGTCCAGGGCGACTTCACCCTTGTGACCCTTCACGAAGCCTGGGAATTCCTGGCTGATACGAACGTCGAAGCTGTTGACCCACTTGGCGCGGTGCGAGTTGGCCGGGACCACGCTGCCACGGTAGGCCTCGAGTTCCGGGTTCTGCGCCAGCCAATCGAAGAACTTCTTCTCCATCGTTGCGCCGCCAGTGAACAGCACGTCGCCCACACCCTTCGGCACGTAGAACAGATCGTTGCCGATGGCGCTGTCGCCGTTGGCATCGTTGTAGAACACGTAGCTGTACGGACGGCCCGAGCGACCTTCGTAGAAGAGGCCGATACGGGTAGCGTTGTCACCGAAGAAGTTGTGCTTCCACTCCAGGGTGCCGGTGATACGGTCCTTGATTGCATAGCGCGAGTTGTACGCGATGTTCTCGTTGGCGTTCAGGATCTGGGTGTTGTTCCAGTTCGAGGTGTTCTGCGAGCTGGTCAGCGGGCTAACTTCCTTCGACTGGGTGTAGGTGTAACCCAGCGACCAGCCCCAGTTCTCGGTCAGCGGCTTGGCCAGCGAGAAGGTAGCCTGGCTGCCACGACCCTTGTCGGTGTTGCGCAGCAACATCACGTCACCGATGTTGTTCGGACGGTTGGCGCGGTTCAGCGCGCCGTTGGTGCCGTTCTCCATGCCCAGGTTGTCGCCGGAACGGCTGTCGATCTTGCTGTTGGCCTGATTCAGACCTGCCGGGTTCCAGTACAGCTCACGACCGTCCTGCGCCGAAACGAAGGTCGCACCCTTGCCCTTGCCGTCCGTCAGGTCCAGACGTTCGAAGTACAGACCATCCTTGACCTTGGTGAACAGCACTTCAGCCGACGCCACGATGCCGTACCACGGCAGCTCATGGTCGAACGCCAGGTTGGCCTTCCACACCGACGGCAGGCGGGTGCCCGGAGCGATAATGTCCACGTTCTGGCGAGCAATGATCTTCGACGGATCCGGAATGAACGGATTGTCGGCATCAGCACTGAAACCACCCGGGTTGCCACTGACGTTGTACTCGACGTAGTTCAGACCGGTGTTCTGGTAGGCACCTGCCAGCCACACGTTCGGTGCTGCACCGCCGAACAAGCCAACGCCACCGCGCAGCTGGGTCGGACGATCGCTGTCGAAGGTGTAGTTGAAGCCAACACGCGGCTGGAACAGGCTCTTGTCCACCAGTTTGGTGTTGTCGTAGCCGTAGCGCGACTGGATGTCGGTGTTGTACTTGTTCTGGCTGGTGAAGTCCGGGATATCAAGACGGACACCAAACATCAGGCTCAGGTTGTAGTTGATCGCCCAGGTGTCCTGGATGAACAGGCCAGTGTTCTTCAGATGGAACTTGGCCGGAATATCATCCAAGCTGCCACCCGGACGCGGCACGCGCAGCTGGTAGCCGTTGGCGGTACCCTTCAGGAACGACGCCAAGTCGCGGAAGTCGTACGCGCCGTACAGATTACGGCCGTAGAAGTTCATCAGGTTATTGTCGGTGTAATCGAAACCGAACTTGACGGTGTGGTCACCGATGTACCAGGTACCGGCACCGAAGGCGCTAAGTTCCTTCGACTCGACCAGATTGGTGTGGGTGTTCTGCTCGGTGCCCAGGTACAGCGAGTTGTTGCCGAAGCGCACGCGCATCTGCGGCAGGTGCGAAGCCGCGACACGATTGGACGAGTAGTCCTTGTGCGAAACCTTGAACTCGGTCGAGAAGTTCTCGGACCAGTCACTGAACAGTTCACCCATCCAGGTTTCGTACTGGGTCGGCTGGGTGTACCAGAAGTCACTCAGCGACAGCGCGCTGCTGCTGACCTGCGGGAAGCGGACGACGTCCTGCTTCATCTTGTTGTAGCGCAGGGCCGCACGGTGGTTCTCGTTGATGTTCCAGTCGAGCTTGACGGCGTACTCTTCGATCGTCGTCTTGTTGTTCAGACCGTCAACGCCGCCGACCGGATAGCCCAGATCACTCATGCGCTTCTGGACTGCCGAGATGTCGGCGTCACTGATGCCGCCCTTGGACGGATCCTTGTTGTACGGGCTGTCACTCAGGCTCACGCCGCCGCCGCTACGCTCGTACTTTTCATAGTTGGTGAAGAAGAACAGCTTGTCCTTGAGGATCGGACCGCCGAACGTCATGCCGTAGGTCTTCTCGTCCTTGAAACCATTGAAGTCCGACTTGTCACCTTCCAGGCGCGAACGGACCATGTCCTTGTCGCGGTACGAGCCGTACACGGTGCCGTGGAACTCATTGGTACCCGACTTGGTCACGGCGTTGATCACCGCACCGGTACCACCGGCGATGGTGGTGTCGTAGTTGGCCAGGTCGATGTTGATTTCCTGGATGGCGTCCATCGACACCGGCTGACGCTCGGTCGGCAGGTTGTTGGAGCCCAGGCCGAACGGATCGGAGGCGCTGATGCCGTCGATGCGGATGGCGTTGTAGCGGGTGTTCTGGCCACCGGCCGAGATCGCGCCGTCAGCCTTGCTGACCTGCGAGATGCGCGGGTCCAGGCGGATGTAGTCCTGGATGTTGCGGTTGGCCGACGGCAGCGCGTCCATCGTTTCGCGGGTCACGTTGCTGCCGGTGCCCATCTTGTTGGCGCTGAACAGGTCCAGGCCGCCGGCGGTCGCAACAACGTTCACCGCGTCCAGATTGGTCGCAGCCAGGTCACCGCCCAGGTTGGCGTTGACGGTGTTGACCTGGTTCAGGTTCAGGTAGACACCCTCTTCGGTCTTGGTGCCTTCACCGGACTTGGTGATGGTGATGGTGTACGGACCACCCACGCGCAGGCCGCGCGCGTTGTATCGACCCGACGCATCGGTGGTGGCACGCGAAACGGTGCCCGACTCGGTGTGGGTGATGGTGACTTCAGCGCCGGCGACAGGCTGGCCTGCGGCGGACATCACCTGGCCGCCGACACCGGCAGAGGTGCTCTGGGCGAAGGCGGGAGCGGCGGCGAGCGCAGCCACGAGACCAAGGGTGAGCTTGGACATCCGGAGTGGGTGGGTCATTTTTCGGTAGCCTCGATGCGAGTTGGCGATGGCGGAAAAAAAGCGCATCCAAACAGCCCTGCGGGTGGCTGGTCGGAGATTTATCTGGGGTTCCCTACCGCTTGGCTGAAGGCAGCCACAACGGTTAACACTAGATTAACACGCTACGCCATCAATGTGACGGTTGTGCGACAAACGGCACCGGATCGCAACGCAATCGTGACGGGTTCTTCACTCCGCCTTTCCCCCGGCCTCATTCCGGCAGGGGCGCCTCACTGGCGTCGAGAATCCGGCCCCGCCAGGCAAGCCCAGCGCTGGACAGCAGGGTCACGGCCGCCGCAGCGGCGGCCTCCGGGCCCCGGGCGGCCGGGTCCTGGTCGACGGAATAGGCCCTGGCGCGCAGCGCCGTGCGCAGGGGGCCCGGATACAGGCCGCTGACCCGCACCGGGCTGCGGCCGAGTTCGTCATGCAGGCTGGTGATCAGCCCGCGCAGGCCATGCTGGGCCACACCGTATCCGCCCCAATAGGCCTGCCCCACCCGTTCGGAGGCATCGACCGCAAACACCAGGGCCGCGTCCTCGCTCTGCCGCAGCAGCGGCAGGCACGCCTGGGCCAGCCACGCCGGAGCAGTGAGCGTGACATGCACCGCACGGGCGAAACTGGCCGGGTCGGCCAGTTCGAACGGGGTCAATCCGGGGAAATGGGCGGCACAGACCAGCACTCCATCCAGGCGCCCCAGCTCGCGCTGCAGGGCCTGGGCCAGTTCGGCATAGTCGTCGGGGCCCGCACCCTCCAGATCCAGCGGATACAGCAGCGGTTCCGGGCCGACGGCCTGGACCTGGGCATAGACACGGTCCAGGCGGCGCGGCTTGCGGCCCAGCAGGACCACGGTGGCCCCGGCGGCGGCGGCGGCAACGGCCGCCGCACTGCCCAGCCCACCGCCGGCGCCGGCAACCAGCACCACGCGATCCTGCAACGGGCGGCCATCGAGCGCCCCGTTGGTCGGTGACGTCGATGGCCAGGCACTCATCCCTGGGTCGCCTCTTCGACGATGCGCTTGAGCTCGCCGGCTTCAAACAGTTCCAGGACGATGTCGCAGCCGCCGATCAGCTCTCCATTGATGAACAGCTGCGGGAAGGTCGGCAGGTTGGAGAACCGCGGCAGGTTAGCGCGGATCTCGGGTTCTTCCAGCACGTTGACGGTGCGCAGTGTGACCGCGCCGGCTGCCATCAACGCCTGTACGGCGCGGCTGGAGAAACCGCACATCGGGTACTGCGGGGTGCCCTTCATGAACAGCACGAGCGGGTAACGATCGACCTCGGCCTGGATTTGCTGCATTACCGCCACAACCTCACTCCTTGCTTCGCCGGACAAACCGACCGCGGTGGTCGGCTAGACTGCCCACGGTAGCCGCCATTGTAAGCGGATGGAACCGGCTGCCGCCGCCCCTCTGGCCACGAACCTGTCCATGCCTGTCGAATTGCCTGCCCTGCCCTACCTTTCCGGCTCCCTGCAGCCGCACCTGTCCGCACAGACCCTGGAGCTGCACCACGGCCGCCACCATCGCGCCTACGTGGATGCGGTCAATGCCGGCATCCTCGGCACCGAGTGGGAAGACGCGTCACTGGAAGAGATCGTCCGCCAGGCCCAGGGCAAGCTGTTCGATGCGGCCGCCCAGGCGTGGAACCACGGCTTCTACTGGCAGTGCCTGCGACCGCGTGGCGGTGGCGAACCGCAGGGTCGCCTGGGCGAGCTGGTGAAGCGCCAGTTCGGCGACGTGCAGCGCCTGCGCGAGGAATTCAACCGCACCGCGCTGGGCCTGTTCGGCTCCGGCTGGGTGTGGCTGGTGCAGCATCCGGGCGGACAGCTGGGCATCCAGGCGACCCGCAATGCCGGCACGCCGCTGACGGGTGAAAGCACGCCGCTGCTGTGCTGCGATGTCTGGGAGCACGCCTACTACACCGACTACCAGAATGATCGCGCGCGCTATCTGGACGCGTTCTGGCAGATGGTCAACTGGGAATTCGCTGAGAGCCAGCTACGCTGAGGCAGCGGCTCCGCCTCGGGGTAGTGCCGGCCGCTGGCCGGCATCCCCATCGGTGTACAGAGATGGCGAATCTGCCGGCCAGCGGCCGGCACTACCGGAAAGCAGAGCGTGGCTTCACGCGTTCTCGTGCGCGGCCACCGCATCCATCACCCGCGCCGAGTACACCAGCGCCGCACCGGCATTGAGCGACACCGCCACACCCAGCGCCTCGGCGATTTCCTCGCGGTTGGCACCGTGCTTCAGCGCGGCATCCACGTGCACGGTGATGCAACCGTCGCAGCGGGTAGTGACCGCCACCGCCAACGCGATCAGCTCACGGGTCTTCGCATCGAGGTGGTTGGTCTGCGCGCCAGCGTTAGCCAGGGTGGCGTAGCCCTTGACCGTATCCGGTGAGAGCTTGCCGATCTCACCGATACGGCCCTTCAGTTCCTTGCGGTAGGCATTCCAGTCGAGCATGGGGGTGACTCCTGTGAAAGGAGCTCCACGCTACCACCGGGAATGTTGCGCCGATGCCTGCACCGGCGCTTCACAGCGTTGCACTGCCGGCCAGCGGCCGGCACTACCGGGCTCAGCGATTGCGCAGCGCGTGCACCGCCGGCGCCACCTGGGCCTGGCGATCCAGCTCCAGGCCGACCTGCTCCAGCGCATCGGCCAACGCGGCAGCATCGTCATCGCGCAACGTGGCGTGGCCGACCTTGCGGCCTTCGCGCGGCTCCTTGCCATAGTCGTGCCAATGGCCGCTGGCCTGGCCCAGCACCGGTGCCGGGTCCGGCATCGCGCCCAGCCAGTTCAGCATGCAGGCGTGGCCGAGCATGCGGGTGCTGCCCAGCGGCAGGCCCAGCACGGCACGCAGATGGTTCTCGAACTGCGAGGTCTCGCTGCCCTCGATGGTCCAGTGGCCGGAGTTGTGTACGCGCGGCGCCATCTCGTTGGCCAACAGCTCGCCATCGCGACAGAACAGCTCCAGCGCGAACACGCCGACGTACTGCAGGTGCTCGGCGACACGGCGGGCATAGCCGATCGCGGCCTGCTGCTCGGCATCGGACAGCACAGCCGGTGCCACGCTGGCCGACAGCACGCCGTCGACATGCCAGTTACCGGTGACCGGCCAGGCTTCGAAGCTGCCATCGCGGCCACGCACGGCGACCACGCTGACCTCGCGCTGGAACGCCACGAAGCCTTCCAGGATCAGGCCGGTACGCTCGACCTGCGCGCCCAGTGCATCCCACGCGGCGTCGATGTCGGCCTCGCTGCGCAGGCGGAACTGGCCCTTTCCGTCATAACCAAGGCGGCGGGTCTTGAGGATGCACGGCAGGCCAAACTCAGCCGCCTTCGCAGCCAGCTCGTCACGGCTGCGGATATCAGCGAAGGCCGGCAGCGGGATGCCCAACTGCTGGAAAAGGGTCTTCTCGCTCAACCGGTCCTGGGCCACCGCCAGCGCGGCCGGCGGCGGATAGACCGGCACGCGGTCGGCCAGGAACTGCGCGCTGTCTGCGGGCACGTTCTCGAAATCGAAAGTGACCACATCGACCTTGGCGGCGAACTCCGCCAGCGCGTGGCGGTCATCGAAGGCACCGACGGTGAGCGGCGCCAGCGGGCCACTGCAGGCGTCGGCCGCCGGGTCGTACAGCTGGAAGCGCAGTCCCAGCGGCGCACCGGCCAGGACCATCATGCGGGCGAGCTGGCCGCCGCCCAGGATGCCGACGGTCAGGCTCATTGGCGCGGATCGTCGTGGGCCATCACGTCTTCGGTCTGGCGTGCACGGAAGGCGTCGAGCGCCTGGCCGATCGCCGGCTGGTCGCTGGCCAGCATCGCAGCAGCGAACAGCGCCGCGTTGGACGCGCCAGCATTGCCGATGGCGAAGGTGGCGACCGGGATGCCGGCCGGCATCTGCACGATCGACAGCAGCGAATCCATGCCGTTGAGGGCCTTGGACTGCACCGGCACGCCCAGCACCGGCACGGCGGTCTTGGCGGCGATCATGCCCGGAAGGTGCGCGGCCCCGCCGGCACCGGCGATGATCGCGCGCAGGCCACGCGGGCCCGCCTGCTCGGCGTAACTGAACAACACATCCGGCGTCCGATGCGCGGACACCACCTTCACTTCGAACGGAACACCCAGGGCTTCAAGCTTCTGGGCGGCGTGCTGCATGGTTTCCCAGTCGGAACGGGAACCCATGACGATGCCGACAAGCGGCGCGATCGGATTGGGGGTCATTGGCCGTCACCTGCCTTAAAGACGTATTCTAGCCATCTTCCACGCAAGACGAAGAACCATGGATCGCAAGCTGCTCGACCTGCTGGTGTCGCCGGACACCCGCCAGCCCCTGTCCCTGCTGGATGGCAAGGGCCTGGAAGCCCTCAACAAGGCCATTTCCGCCGGCGCGGTGAACAAGGCCGATGGCAACCCGCTGGCGCAGCCGCTGCGCGAAGCGCTGGTCACCCGCGACCGCAAGCAGGTGTTCCGCGTTGACGACGGCATCCCGGTGCTGCTGGCCGAGGAAGCCATCCCGACCGCCCAGATCGCCGACTTCCCGGCCGCATGAGCGCGCTGCCGACGCCGGATGCGGCCGTTGTCGCCGCCGATGTCGCGCGTGCGCTGGCCGAGGACCTGGGCAGCGGCGACGTCACCGCCGCCCTGCTGCCCGACCAGGCCGACAGCGCTTACCTGCTGTGCAAGCAGGACGGGGTGATTGCCGGCCGTCCGTGGTTCGACGCCACCCACCGCGCACTCGACCCGGACGTGCGCATCGAATGGCGTGTCTCCGAAGGTGACGCGGTCACCGCAGGCACCGTGCTGGCCCTGCTGCACGGGCGCAGCCGCAGCCTGGTCAGCGCCGAGCGCACCTCGCTGAACTTCCTGCAGACGCTGTCTGGCACCGCCACCACCACTGCCCGCTACGTGGCGGCGGTGGCCGGTACCGGCACGCGCATCCTCGACACCCGCAAGACTCTGCCTGGCCTGCGCCTGGCGCAGAAGTACGCAGTGCGCTGTGGCGGCGGTGACAACCACCGCTTCGGCCTCTATGACACGGTGATGCTGAAGGAAAACCACATCCGTGCCGCCGGTTCGCTGGCCGCGGCGGTGGCCGCCGCGCGCCGGCAATGGCCCGCGCTGCCGCTGGTGGTCGAGGTCGAGGACCTGGCCCAGCTGCGCCAGGCGCTGGAAGCCGGTTGCGAACGCATCCTGCTGGATGACTTCAGCCCCGACCTGCGCCGCGAGGCAGTGCGCATCACGGCCGGCCGCATTCCGCTGGAAGTGTCAGGCAGCGTGGGCCTGGGCGGCCTGCGTTCGATCGCCGAGGACGGCGTTGACTGCATCTCCATCGGTGGACTGACCAAGCACGTGCAGGCCATCGATCTGTCGCTGAAGCTGGGCCCGCCGCCGGGTTGAGGCCTGGCGTGGGGGCCGATCCGTTGTCCATGGGAAAAGGGATCTGACCCCGTTCTCACACCCGGCGTTCACGACAGCGCTGCGACGCTGAGGTATCCCCCACAGGAGCCGCGCATGCGCCGGATGCTCTTGCCTGCCTGCCTGCTGCTGGCCGCGGCACCGTTGTCCGCAGCGGCCGCCGAAGCCTGCGATGTTCCGCCCCGCTTCGGCCTGAGTCCGTTGGCGGTGGCCATCCGCAACACCGCCTGCAATGAGCACCGGCTCTGGTACCGGCCCTTCATCGATCGTGAAGGCCGTGCCGCCAGCCTCAGCGTCACCGAGGCCGAAAGCGATCACCTGGCAGACAATGGCCTGATCGCCTGGCAGCGCGTGGCCGGCTACTGGCGCAACAGCGGCACGCTCAATGCGATGGGCAGCATCGCGGGCGCCAGCAGCTGCCTGGCGCCGCTGGGCACGCGCTACACCGACAGCGACTGCCGCGCCTTCCTGATCGACAACCCGTGGTCGGCCGCGTTCATTTCCTGGGTGATGGTGCAGTCCGGCGTTCCTGGCTTCAATACGTCGCCACGCCACATCGACTACATCCGTGCCGCCTACCAGGGCGGCCCCTCGGGCGTGCCGTACCGGCTGGTCGACCCGGCCACGGCCAAACCCGCACCGGGCGACCTGCTGTGCTTCCTGCGCGACCGCAGCACCACGCTCAGCTACAGCGGGCTGGTGCAGGCACTGGGCAATGGCTCGGTGGGCCACTGGAAATCGCATTGCGAAGTGGTGGTGGCGGCCAACCTCGGCGGCGACCAGACGCTGTACCTGGTCGGTGGCAACGTGATGAACACCGTGGCGATGCGGTTGCTGCAGCTGGATCGTACGGGGCTGATCAAACTGCCTCCGGCACGCGAACGCAACAGCACCGGCATCGACCCCGGCTGCACACCAGGTCGCGAGGACGAATGCAGCTTCAACCGGCAGGACTGGGCAGCGCTGCTGCAGCTGACTGCAACCTCACCGCTGGTGATGCCCTCGCCCACTGCGACGCCGATGCAGCCCACTCCGGCACCGCAACCGGTCATCGTGCCCGCGCAGCCGATGTCCAGCGAACCGCAGCCGCGGCGGTGAGTGCAGCGCTTGATCCAGCGCGCGTTCGCCGCCATCTTTGCGGGATCGACCCCTGACGGCTGACGCCATGCCCACCCTGCTGCTGTTGCTGATTGCCGGCGGAATCATCTATTTCTTCTGGAACGCGGCGCGTTCGGCCGCCGAGCGCGCGGTCGAACTGGGGCGCAATGCCTGCCGTGCTGCCGACGTGCAATGGCTGGATCAGGCGGTGCACGCCACCGGCCTGCGCCTGTCGCGCGGCGAAGATGGCCGGCTCGGCTTCGAACGTACCTTCAAGTTCGAGTATTCCTACGACGGCATCGATCGCCACGTGGGCCGCATGGTGCTGCGCGGCGACCAGCTGATCTCATTCACTGGTCCGGGCGCGGCGCGGATCAGCCAGATCCGCGCGGATGTGGACGATGCCGAGGATGTGTAAGGGCTGAAGGCGTGCCGACCAACGGTCGGCACCCACCGTTACTTGGTTACTTGACCACGCGCAGGTTCGGGCGCCCCTTCGGCGGCGGGCTGGCTGGCGGCGTATCGTCCGGCGGCGTGCCTTCCTCGTGCAGCAGCTCATCGCTGGTCGGAGCGGTCTCGTTGCCCGGGATGTCATCCGGTAGCGCCATGCCCTGCCCGGTCTCGCGGGCGTAGACGGCCAGCACGGCGCTGATCGGCACCTGCACCGGGTAGCTGGTACCGGAGAAGCGCGCCGAGAAGCTCACCATCTCGTTGTCGATCATCAGTCGCACGACAGCACGTTCGGCGATGTTGAGCACGACCCGGCCATCCTTGACCGCCGAAGGCGGGACCTGCACGCCGGGAACGCCGGCGTCGACCAGGATGTGCGGGGTCAGCTGGTTGTCGTTGATCCATTCCACCAGCGCCCGCAGCAGGTACGGGCGGTGGCTGGTCATGTGGAAGAAGTCTTCGGTCATGCGTGAAGTGTACGCGCCCGGCGCCCCGCCGGGGCGGATCACCTGCACGCCGGTCGGCGTGCAGACGGGTAACGCAGGCCCGGATCAGACCGGCAGATCGCGCAGCTTCTTTTCCTGATCGGTCAGGCTGCGGACGAAACCGGGGTGGCGGAAGATGCGGTTGCCGTAGTCCTCGATCGCCTTGCCGTCCTTCGGCAGCGGTACGTCCAGCGACTGCAGGCGCCAGATGATCGGCGCCATCGCGCAGTCGGCCAGGCTCATTTCCGGGTTGAGGAAGAACTTGCTGGCCTTGAACAGCGGCAGCGAGGCGGTCAGCAGCTCCTTCAGGCGCTTGCGGCCAGCCTCGGCCTGGGTCTTGTTGCCGAGCTGGATGGCCTGCACCTGTGGCACCCAGTCGTGCTCGATGCGCAGCATCGCCAGGCGGATGCGCGCACGCGAGAGCGGATCGACCGGCATCAGCGGCGGATGCGGATAACGTTCGTCCAGGTACTCGCTGACCACTGATGCGGCGTACAGCACCAGCTCGCGTTCGACCAAGGTCGGCACCGAGTGATACGGATTGAGGTCGATCAGGTCTTCAGGCGGGTTCTGTGGATCGACCGGAACGAAGTCGAAGGTCACACCCTTGGCCGCCAGGACCAGGCGTACACGGTGGCACAGTACATCGTCGTTCGAGGAAAACAGCGTCAGTGTATTGCGCATGCGTACGCTCGCCGCCATCAAAGGCTCTCCCACGACAGGAGACCGCCTGCCGCATCGGCGCCGCCGGCACCGTGCCGGCGGTCGACTCCTCCCCGAGTGTGCAACCGACCATCACAAAAGCCAATAGGCCCGTGCGATGGCCGGCGGCAGATTCAGTGAACGTCCTTCCAGTATTCCTTCTTCAGCAGGTACAGCAGGAAGGTGAGCAGGGCCAGGAACAGGATCACCCACACGCCCAGCTGCTGGCGCTTGAGCGCGGCCGGTTCGCCGGCATACTCGAGGAAGTTGGTGATGTCCCGCACCGCCTGGTCGTACTGCCCGGCATCAACCGAACCCGGCGTTTCGATCTTCAGGCCGGTCACCGGCGGGTCCATGCCGGGCGCTTCCGCCTTGCCATGGACCGCATGCTGCAGGCCCTGCATCTCCCACAGCGGGTTGGGCATGGAGGCATTGGCGAACAGCGCGTTGTTCCAGCCCAGCGGCCGGCTGCTGTCCAGGTAGAACGACTTGAGGTAGGTGTAGACCCAGTCACTGCCCCGCACGCGCGCGATCAGGCTGAGGTCGGGCGGCATCTTGCCGAACCACTTCTCCGCGTTCTCCTTGGGCATCGCCACCGGGATCGGGTCGCCGATCGCCGAGCCGGTGAAGTTGAGGTTGTTCATCACCTCTTCCTCGGTCAGGCCCAGGTCCTGCGCCATCCGCGAATAGCGCAGGTACTTCAGCGCGTGGCAGCCGGAGCAGTAGTTCATGTACAGCTGCGCGCCGCGCTGCAGCGAAGCGCGGTCGCCCAGATCGTTGCCGGCCTGCAGCAGCTTGGTGCCACCTTCGGCGGCGGAGGCCAGGAAACTGCCCAGCATCAGGGTGGCCGTCAGGGCCAACCGGACCATCCAGCGATCAGTCATGGGTGGTCACCCTCTCCGGTACCGGCTTGGTCTTGTCCAACCGTGTCCATAGCGGCATGGTGATGAAGAACGCGAAGTACAGGAAGGTCAGCACCCGCCCGATGTAGGTCTCGTGCACGTCGGTGCCCGGGCCGGAACCAATCACGCCCAGCCACACGAAGCACACCGCCAGCACGCCCAGCATCACCTTCGAGATCCAGCCGCGGTAGCGCACCGACTTCACCCTGGCCTTGTCCAGCCACGGCACCAGGAACAGGATCGCAATGGCCGAGAACATCACCACCACGCCACCGAGCTTGTTCGGCACCACGCGCAACATCGCGTAGTAAGGCGTGTAGTACCAGACCGGCTTGATGTGTTCCGGGGTCACCAGGCGGTTGGCCTCGGTGAAGTTGTCGTGCTCCAGGAACAGGCCGCCGAAACCGGGCGCGAAGAAGATGATGAAGGCGGCGATGATCAGCAGGAAACCGGCGCCGACGCCATCCTTGAGCGTGTAGTACGGGTGGAACGGAATGCCATCGGCCGGTGCGTTCGGCGACCAGCGGTTGCCCTTCGGCCCCTTCTTGATCTCCACGCCATCGGGGTTGTTCGAACCCACTTCGTGCAGCGCGCCCAGGTGCAGTACCACCAGCAGCAACAGCACCAGCGGCAGGGCGATGACATGCAGCGCGAAGAAGCGGTTGAGCGTGGCGTCACTGGGCAGGTAATCGCCCATGATCCATTCGGTCAGGCCGTTGCCGATGACCGGTATCGCGCCGAACAGCGAGATGATCACCTTGGCGCCCCAGAACGACATCTGGCCCCACGGCAGCACGTAGCCCATGAAGGCTTCGGCCATCAACACCAGGTAGATCAGCATGCCGAGGATCCACACCAGCTCGCGCGGCTTCTGGTAACTGCCGTACAGCAGGCCACGGAACATGTGCAGGTAGACCACGATGAAGAACAGCGAGGCACCGGTGGAGTGCATGTAGCGGATCAGCCAGCCCCACTCCACATCGCGCATGATGTATTCGATGGAGCCGAACGCCTCGGCGGCGCTGGTCTTGTAGTGCATCGTCAGGAAGATGCCGGTGACGATCTGGTTGACCAGCACCAGCAGCGCCAGCGAACCGAAGTAGTACCAGATGTTGAAGTTCTTCGGCGCGTAGTACTCGCTGACGTGCTTCCGGTAGACCGGCATCAGGCCGGGCGCACGGGCGTTGACCCAGTCGGCCACGCCGCTGGCGGTACGGCTGAGGATATTGGCCATCAGGCAGCCCCCTGCGGATCGACACCGATGATGATGGTGTTGTCGTCCTGGTAATGGTGCGCGGGCACCTTCAGGTTGATCGGCGCCGGCACGTCCTTGAAGACGCGTCCGGACATGTCGAAGCGCGACTTGTGGCACGGGCAGAAGTAACCGCCCTTCCACTGCGGGTCGTAGGGCTCAGGCCGGATTTCGGCGACCATTTCCGGCGAGCAGCCCAGGTGCGTGCACAGGCCGACCAGTACGGAGATATCCGGCTTGATCGAGCGCAGTTCGGGGTTCTGCTTCAGCACGTAGTCCGGCTGCTGGTCCTTCTCGCCGGACTCAGGGTCCTTGAGACGGCCGTCCAGCCCGTGCAGCGCATCGAGGATGGCCTTGGACCGCTTGACGATCCAGATCGGCTGGCCACGCCATTCCACGATCAGGCGTTGGCCTTCCTGCAGGGCGCTGATGTCGGCCACCACCGGTGCGCCGGCGAGCTTGGCGCGGGCACTGGGGTTCCAGGATTTGATGAAAGGAACTGCGGTGAATCCGACGCCGACGGCGCCCACCACGGCTGTGGTGGCAGAAAGAAAACGCCGACGTCCGGTGTTGACTGGATCGTGTACCCCATCGTTGGCCATCCGGCACTCCGATATTGATTAGGTAGCTTTAAGGCTGCCAGCGGATCCGGTGGGGGCCAGAGCCGCATTGAATCACGGTCGAGTGTAGCGGAACCGTCGCGCGCCACACAACGCATTGCAACAACATTGATTGCGGGGTTGCCGGCCAGCGGCCGGCACTACCTTTCAAAGGAGTGCCGACCAACGGTCGGCACCTACCGTTCAAGGAGTACCGGCGAACGGTCGGCACCTACTGGTGACTCAGGGCGGTGCGGTAACGCTCGGCCAGCTGCCCGACCCGGCGCACGTAGTACTGGGTTTCGCTGTAGGGCGGCACGCCACCGTGGCGGTCGACCGCACCTTCGCCAGCGTTGTAGCCGGCTGCGGCAAGGGTCAGGTCGCCATTGAAGCGTTTCAGCAACCACGCAAGATACTGCACGCCGCCACGGATGTTCTGCCCGGCGTCATAGGAATCGCTTACGCCGAAGCGCGCGGCGGTCGGCGGCATCAGCTGCATCAGGCCCTGCGCGCCAGCACGGCTGAGCGCGGTCGGGTTGTAGGCCGACTCGGCATGGATGATGGCGCGCACCACCGCCTCCTCCACGCCGAACTCGCGCGCGGCCGAGGTGATCTCGGCCTGGAAGGCCGAGGTGTTCAGTCGCACGGTGCCGAAGTCCACGCGTGGATTGACCCCGCAGGCATAGCAGCGCTCCATGAAGCTGTAGCGGATGGTCCGGACCGGGCCGAGGTTGGCCACCTGTGTCGGGCGCGCACTGGTGTAGTGGCGCACGCCATCCTTCATGAAGGAATACACCTGGCCACTGACCATGCGCCCGCTGCGCGAGGCGACCGGCTGTGCGGGACCGGATGCCGGCACGGACGCAGGCGCGACCGTTGCCGGCGCTGCGGCACTCGCAGCAACGGCCACCGGGTTGCGTTCGATGCTGGCCACCGTGGTGGGTGCCGGCCTGGGCGCGGCCACCACCGGTCGAGGTGCCGGGCGGGTGTCACGGGTGTAGCTGATGGTGCTGCAGCGCACGCCGGCCACCCGCTTGCTCACATAACTGGTGACGCCGTCAGCGCCCTGGCACTTGTACAGCGTTCCAGCGCTGGCCGGCGCAGCGGTCAGCGCAGCGATGATGATCGCCGTTGTCCCCAGTATCCCCTTCATGGCGGCGAGTGTCCCAGCTTCGCCGGGGCTTGCCAAGCGACGTGGCTCAGCCTGTGACCGGCGGCACAGCCAGCAGCTGGCCGAGGCCCGCCAGGCGCTGTGCCAGTTCGTCGCGCAGGCCCGGCGGGGTGGTCCAAAGCGCCACGGGCAGGCGGTCCAGGCTGAGAATCTGCGCCAGCATCATGCCGCGGCTCTCGGCGCCCATGCGCAGCAGGCAGTGGTCGGGGCCATCCGCTTCCAGCACTCCACACCACGGCGGGATGCGGCCTTCCAGCTCGGAATGGCTGCCGGAAAGGCGGAGGATGGCCTGCAGCGCGAACGGCGCCTGGCTGACCGCCTGCCGCACCATCACATCGGGCGGCGCCGGGGTGCGCCGGTGCAGGCCCGGCCCGGCGCACTCACGTACGGCGCCCATGCGGTCCACGCGCAGGGTGCGCCAGTCCTGCCGCCCCAGGTCCCAGGCAAGCAGATACCAGCGTCGCCCGTAATTGACCAGGTGCTGGGCCTCGACCTCGCGCTGGGTGACGGCTTCCTGCGCGCTGCGGTATTCGAAGGCCAGCCGTGACGCCTGTCGGCAGTGCTGGGCCAGCCGCCCGAGCAGGCGTGCGTCGGTGGACGGAAGGTCGGACAGGGTGGCCGTCGCTGCATGCACCTCGCCGGCCTGCTGGCGGCGACGGGTCGGCACCAGCGGATCGAGCTTGGACAACAGGCCACGCGCGGTGTCGTCGATCCCGGCAACGGTGGCCGAGGCTGCGCGCAGGGCGATGGCCAGGGTGGTCGCCTCCTCCTCGTCCAGCAGCATCGGCAGCACCGGGGCCCCGGCCCCCAACTGGTAGCCGCCGCCGGCCCCGGACGAGGCCTGCACCGGATAGCCCAGCTCGCGCAGGCGCTCGATATCACGGCGGATGCTGCGCCGGTCCACACCCATGCGCTCGGCCAGCTCGGCCCCGGACCACTGGCGGCGGGCCTGCAGCAGGGCGATCAGGCGCAGCAGACGATGGGCGGTATGGCGCATGAAGTATCGAGGACAGAAGTCGTCCTCAATAGTGCCTCAGGATGGCCTCCAGTTCACCACCCACCGCAAGGAGCAATGCCATGAACTCACGCCAGATCACCCTGTACCACGCCGCCCGTTCACGCTCGAGCGGCGCCGTGGCCCTGCTCGAAGCGCTGGGTGCCGACTACCGCATGCAGGTGCTGGACCTGAAAGCCGGCGCCAACCTGGCCCCGGCCTACCTGGCCATCAACCCGATGGGCAAGGTGCCGGCCATCGTCCACAACGGCGCACTGGTGACCGAGCAGGTGGCGATCTACCTGTACTTGGCCGACCTGTATCCGGAAGCCGGGCTGGCGCCGCCGATCGGTGACGCCCTGCGCGGGCCCTATCTGCGCTGGATGGCCTTCTATGGCGCCTGTTTCGAGCCGGCGATGATCGACAAGGCGATGCACCGCGAGCCGCCGCCGCGCCTGATGTCGCCGTACAACGATGCCGAGACCGTGCTGCAGGTGGTCGAGGCCCAGCTGGCGCAGGGCCCGTACCTGCTGGGCGAGGTCATGAGCGCCGCCGACGTGCTGTGGGGCAATGCACTGGCGTGGACCACGGCCTTTGGCCTGGTACAGCCGGCGCCGGCCACGGCTGACTACATCGCACGGATGAGCGCGATGACCGCGTTCGACCGTTCGCGGCAGATCGATGCGGAGCTGGTGGCGGCCTGAGGCGTGCCGCCGGGCGCGGCCGGGGGGCGGACCCGCAGCTCCAGTAGATCCACGCCATGGGTGGATGAATACAGCCAGGCATGGCCTGGCTCTACTGGGCCGGCGTACGCGCCGGGATGCAGGTAGAATTGCCGGCTTTCCCGCCACCCGAATGGATTAAGCGCCATGACCGGGACGCCAGACGTCTTTCCGCCCGCCACGCCGGGCGGTGCCCCGCTCGTTGCCCTGCCCGCCGGTCCGCGCAAGCCCGACCAGGTGAAAGGCAAGCTGTACATCAAGACCCACGGTTGCCAGATGAACGAGTACGACTCGGCCAAGATGGCCGACGTGCTCGCCGCCAGCGATGGCCTGGAACTGACCGATACCCCGGAAGACGCCGACGTCATCCTGGTCAACACCTGTTCCATCCGCGAGAAGGCGCAGGAGAAGGTGTTCAGCCAGCTCGGCGTCTGGAAGGGCCTGAAGAACAAGGGCCGCGAGGTCATCATCGGCGTGGGCGGCTGCGTTGCCTCGCAGGAAGGCGAGGCGATCATCAAGCGTGCGCCGTTCGTGGACCTTGTGTTCGGCCCGCAGACCCTGCACCGGCTGCCGGAGCTGATCCGCGCCCGCCGCGAGCAGAAGCGCCCGCAGGTGGACATCAGCTTCCCCGAGATCGAGAAGTTCGACCGCCTGCCGGAACCGCGTGCCGAAGGCGCTTCGGCGTTCGTGTCGATCATGGAAGGCTGCTCGAAGTACTGCTCGTTCTGCGTGGTGCCCTACACCCGCGGCACCGAAGTCAGCCGCCCGTTCGAGGACGTGGTGGTGGAAGTGGCGCAGCTGGCCGCGCAGGGCGTGCGCGAAATCAACCTGCTCGGGCAGAACGTCAATGCCTATCGCGGCCCCTATGGAGATGGCGAGTTCGCCGATCTCGGCCTGCTGATCCGGACCATCGCCGAGATCGACGGCGTCGGCCGCATCCGCTTCACCACCTCGCACCCGCTGGAGTTCAGCGATTCGCTGATCGATGCGTTCCGCGACGTGCCGCAGCTGGCCAACTTCCTGCACCTGCCGGTGCAGGCCGGCAGCGACCGCGTACTGTCGGCGATGAAGCGCGGCTATACCGCGCTGGAATTCAAGTCGAAGATCCGCAAGCTGCGCGCGGTGCGCCCGGACATCTCGATCAGCTCGGACTTCATCGTCGGCTTCCCCGGCGAAACCGATGCCGATTTCGAGAAGACCATGAAGCTGATCGAGGACATCGGCTTCGACCACAGCTTCTCCTTCATCTATTCGCGCCGCCCGGGCACCCCGGCGGCCGACCTGGAGGACACGATCAGCGATGCCGAGAAGCACGCGCGCCTGTCGCGCCTGCAGGAGCGCATCAATGCGCACGCCGCCGGCATCTCCGAGAAGATGGTCGGCACCGTGCAGACCGTGCTGGTGGAAGGCCCTTCGCGCAAGAACCCGAACGAACTGACCGGCAAGACCGAGAACATGCGTTCGGTGAACTTCCCGGCGCCGGCGCGGCTGATCGGCCAGTTCGTGGATGTGGTGATCACCGAGGCGCTGACCAATTCGCTGCGCGCGCGCGTGGTGGCGGAATAAGGTGCGCCGACCAACGGTCGGCAACCACCGAATTGATGCCGGCCAACGGTCGGCACCCACCGGAGTTGATGCCGGCCAACGGTCGGCACCTGCCGAATTGATGCCGACCAACGGTCGGCACCCACCGAATTGATGCCGACCAACGGTCGGCACCTACCAGGGTGGATGCCGACCGTTGGTCGGCATGCCTCAATCCAAACGCTTGCGGAAACGCAGGATCGCCAGGCTCATCATCACCGCGATGAAGGCCAGCAGCGCCAGCGCGTCGTGCCACAGCTCCCACAGCGAGGCGCCGCGCAGCATGATGCCGCGCACCAGGCGCAGGAAGTGGGTCAGCGGCAGTACTTCGGCCAGCCATTGCACCGGCCGCGGCATGCCCGCGAACGGGAACATGAAGCCCGACAGCAGGATCGACGGCAGGAACAGGAACAGGGTCATCTGCATCGCCTGGAACTGCGAGCGCGCGCGCGTGGAAATCAGCAGCCCCAGTGCGAGGTTGGCCAGCACCAGCAGCACCGCGGCCAGGTAGATATCGAGCAGGCTGCCGCGGATCGGCACCTGGAACAGCCAGGTGCCCAGCACCAGCACCAGCGTGGTCTGCAGCAGGCCGATGGCTGCATAGGGCAGCACCTTGCCCACCATCAGTTCGCTGCGCGACACCGGTGTGGCGATCAGCAGCTCCATGTTGCCGCGCTCGCGTTCACGCACCACCGCCACCGCCGTGAACATCACCAGGGTCATGGTCAGGATCACCCCGATCAGGCCTGGCACGATGTTCACCGCCGAACGCCGCTGCGGGTTGTAGAAGCTGGTCACGCTGATTGGACCACCGGCGATGCTGCCTTCGCGCAGCGGCCGCGTGTTGCTGGTCGGTCGCGTCTCCAGCGGCACCTGCGCCAGCTGGATCGCCGCGCTCTGCACCACGGTGTCGCTGCCATCAACCAGCACCTGCACCGCCTCGCGTCCATCGAAGCGACGGCGCTCGAAGTCGGCCGGCACCACGATGCCGACACTGATCTCGCCACGCCGCAGCGCCTGCATCAACTGGTCGGGCGTATAGGCTTCGCTGCGCGGCGTGATCACGCCGGTGGCGACCATGTCCTGCACCAGCGCGCGTGACGCCGCACTGTTGGCCTGGTCGGCGACACCGGCGTCGAGGTGGCGCAGGTTGAGATTGATCGCGTAGCCGAACAGCAGCAGCTGCATCACCGGAATGCCGACGATCATCGCCAGCGTGATGCGGTCGCGGCGCAGCTGGCGCAATTCCTTGAGCATGATCGCCCACAGCCGGCGCAGGTTCATGCCGCTGGCTCCCGGCCACGGCCGCGGGTGGCGGCGACGAAGACGTCTTCCAGGTTCGGCGCCACCGCCTCGATGCGGGCCTGCGGATCGGCGCTGGCCAGCGCGCGCCGCAACGCTGGCGCATCGGCGGCCCCCTCGCTGCACAGCACGCGCAGCTGCGTGCCGATCTGTGCCACGCTCAGCACGCCGGGCAGCTCAGACAATGCGCGGCTGGCCTGCCGCGGCTGCGCCGACGTGACCTGCAGCGTGCGGCCGTCCAGCTGTGCACACAGTTCGGCCGGCGTGCCATCGGCGACCAGCGCGCCTCGATCGAGGATCGCCAGCCGGTGGCAGCGCTCGGCTTCGTCCATGTAGTGGGTCGATACCAGCACGGTGGTACCGGCATCGGCAAGTTCAAACAGGGCCTCCCAGAAATCGCGGCGTGACTCCGGGTCGACCGCGCTGGTCGGCTCGTCCAGGAACAACAGCTCGGGCGCGTGCACAACGGCGCCGGCCAGCGCCAAGCGCTGCTTCTGGCCACCACTGAGGGTGCCGGCCAGCTGCGGCTGCCGGTCCAGGAGACGGTACTGCTGCAGCAGTTCGTCGACCCGCTGCCGGGCCTGCGTACGCGGCAGGTCCTGGATGGCGGCGAGGAATTCCAGATTCTCGCGCACCGAAAGGTCTTCATACAACGAGAAACGCTGGGTCATGTAGCCGATGCGCCGGCGCAGTGCCTCGGCCTGCTCCGGCACGGCCAGGCCGAGCACCTCGATCTGGCCGGCGCTCGGTTCCAGCAGGCCGCACAGCATGCGGATGGTGGTCGACTTGCCCGACCCGTTCGGGCCCAGGAAGCCATAGACCTGGCCACGCGGCACGGTCAGGTCGACATTGTCCACGGCCAGCAGAGCGCCGAAGCGGCGGGTCAGGCCCTGGGCATGCACCGCGATGTCCGCACCGGTGTTCAGAAGCGCACCTGTACCGGAAGACCCGCTGGCAGCTTCTGCATGTCGCTGTTCCCGTCCACTTCAATCTCGGCCAGATAGCTCAGGCGCTCGACGTCATCACCGGTCAGTGCGTAGTACGGCGTGAACGACGGTTCGCTGCGGATCGCCCGCACGTGCCCCGTCAGCACCGCGCTGCCTCCTTCCAGCTGTATCTGCGCGGCCTGTCCGACCTTGACCTGCAGGCGCAGCGGCTGCGGCAGGTAGACGCGTGCATAGGGGCGCTCGCCGACCAGCATCACCGCCAGCGGCGCGCCGACCGGCGCCTGGTCGCCCTGCCGGTAAGGCAAGGCATCGACCACGCCGTCGCGCGGCGCACGCAATTGCAGCTTCTGCAGGTTCACGGCCTGCACTGCCTGTTGCGCCTGAGCGGCATCGGCGGCGGCCTGGCCCTGGGCGATATCCTGCACACGGCTGCCGTGCACCCGCTCCAGCCAGGCCTGCTCGGCAGCACGCACGCTGGCCTCGGCATTGCCGGCGGCGGCACGCGCACGATCCAGCTCAGCGGCCGCAATCAAGCGCTGCTGTGCCAACGGCTGGACCCGTCGGTAATAGGCACTTGCTTCGGCAGCCTGTGCGCGCAGCGCGGCCAGTTGCGCCTGGGCCTGCGCGATCTGCTCCTGGCGTGGGCCGATCTTCAATTCTTCCAGCTGCGCCTGCGCACGCGCCGTATCAGCCTGCGCTGCGGCGAACTGCGCGTCGCCGCGGGCCGGGTCGAGCTGCATCAGCACGGCGCCGGCCTTGACCTGCTGTCCCTCGCGCACCTCCACCGTGGCGATCACTTCGGCCGCCGGCGCCGGCACCGTGATCCGGTCCCACTCCAGCGTGCCCAGTGCAGTCGGTGTTGACTGCCCACACCCGGCCAGCAGGCCGATGCCCGCCAGTCCGATTCCTCGCATCCCGTTGCCGATGCCCATGCCATCCCCTCCTGCGACGGCGACACGGTGCCATGTGCCCCGTGCACCCTCAATGATTCCGATCAGCCCTGGCGGTTTTTTCGCCACGCGCGGGCACGCCTTTTGCTGCAAGGCTCCGCACCACCTATCCACAGGTTGATTCGGCATCATTCCACAACCGTTGTGGAAATCCGCCAGCGCGCGGCTTTGTTGCTCGCCCGGCAACGAAACCTGCACTGTCGTCACGATGAATGGCCCGTGCAGCCCCCCCGTGGCAGTGCTGCCGAAGCGACGAGCGACCATGACGTTTTTTTCACCAGGACCTCATGGGCCTTGTGGCACAAGCATTGCGAAGGTCTATCCACAGGTTTTCGCGCCCCCCGTCCACACCGGGTGTGGAAAACGCTGTATCGACCGTCTGCTGGCCGTGTGCCCCGCACGCGCGCTACCCTTGTCTCCCCTGAATACACTGCGGTGGAAGGCGTCCGCCCCACCCGAAGCAATGAAAAGCATCGAGCATCGAGACTTCACCCTGTCGCCGGAAGACAACGAACGGCTGGCCAACCTGTGTGGCCCGTTCGACGGGCACCTGCGGCAGATCGAACTGAAACTCGGCGTGGAAATCGCCAACCGTGGCTTCGTGTTCCGCATCAGCGGGCCGAAGGAAGCCATCGTCGAGGCGCAGAAGCTGGTTGAAGCGCTGTACGCCGAAGCCGGCGAAACCAACTTCGACAACCACGCCATCCACCTGCGCCTGGCGCAGGCCAATGTCGAGCAGATCGCCGAACGCTCCTACGAAGCGCAGGAGGTGGCGATCAAGGTCAAGCGCGGCACGGTACGCGGGCGCGGTGCCAACCAGGCCCGCTACCTGCACCAGATCGCAACCCACGACATCAACTTCGGCATCGGGCCGGCCGGCACCGGCAAGACCTTCCTGGCCGTGGCCAGCGCAGTCGAAGGGCTGAACGAATCGCGGGTGCAGCGGCTGATCCTGGTCCGTCCCGCGGTGGAAGCCGGCGAGAAGCTGGGCTTCCTGCCCGGCGACCTGAGCCAGAAGGTCGATCCCTATCTGCGACCGCTGTACGACGCCCTGTACGAGATGATGGGCGTGGAGAAGGTGGTCAAGCTGCTGGAAAGGAACGTCATCGAGATCGCGCCGCTGGCCTATATGCGCGGCCGCACGCTCAACGATGCGTTCGTGATCCTGGACGAAGCACAGAACACCACCATCGAGCAGATGAAGATGTTCCTGACCCGCCTCGGCTACGGCTCCACCGCAGTGGTCACCGGTGACCTGACCCAGACCGACCTGCCCAAGCACGTGAAGTCGGGCCTGCGCGACGCCATCGATGTGCTGCGCGACGTGGAGGGTGTCAGCTTCACCTTCTTCGAATCCCGCGACGTGGTCCGCCACCCGCTGGTGGCGCGTATCGTCAGCGCCTACGACCGCCGCGACCTGCATCAGATCCAACCTGGAGCAACTCCATGACCCGTGGTCCCGTGCGACTGGACGTCGCCGTCAGTTATGCCATGCCGCGTGCCGGTCTGCCGGCGGCAGTGAGCTTCCGCAGGTGGGTGGCTGCCGCGCTGAAGGGCCGCATCCGCGAGGCCGACCTGGCCATCCGCGTGGTCGACGCCAAGGAAGGGCAGTCGTTGAACCGCCACTACCGTGGCAAGGACTACGCCACCAACGTGCTCAGCTTCCCGGCCGAAGTGCCCGAAGGCCTGCCCAAGGGCGTCAAGTTCCCGCTGCTCGGCGATCTGGTGATCTGTGCACCTGTCGTAGCGCGGGAGGCCGACGAACAGGGCAAGGCGCTCAACGCCCACTACGCGCACCTGACCGTGCACGGCGTGCTGCACCTGCTCGGCTGGGACCACGAGGACGACAAGGAAGCCGAAGCGATGGAACAGCTGGAACGGGAGATCCTGGCCGAGCTGGGCATCGACGACCCCTACGCGGGCGAGCGCTGACACCGGGCCCTGTTCCGAGCCCACGCACTCACGGAAGAGGAGCGCAGCATGACCCTGCCCGCACTTGTGCTTGCCGCGCTACTGCAGTCCGGGGCAGGCCTGATGCCCGATCCTGACCGTCCCTCACCGTTCCCCGCCAGCGACAGCGAGGCCGACATCGCCGCAAAGATCGCCGAACTACGGGCGTTCTTCGGCAGCAGCGAGCGCGACACCCGCAACATCGTCGCCACTGCCCAGCAACGGGCACTGATCGAGCGCCTGGAAGCGCGGCACGCGGCACGTCTGGCCGGCATCTGGGTGGACAATGCGAGGGGCTGGAACGTTGTCGTGCGACTGACAGGCGCCGCACCCGAGGCCGATGAGACACATCCAGGGGCGGATGGCCCGCAACGTGTGCGCTACATCACCGGCGCCGCGATGACCGAAGCGGAGATGACGCGCCGCCTGCACGCACAGCAGGACTGGCTGCGGGCCCAGCTGCCCGACCTGTTCGGCCATGGCCTGGATGTCAAGACCGGGGAGCTGGAGGTGGAGCTGCGGGATACCCCAGCCAACCGCGCGACGGCGGCGGCCGTGCGTGACCACCTGCAGGCGCGACTGGGCTACCCGGTCAGGCTGCGCTGGTACCCAGCGGCCACGCGCTGGAATCCGCCCTGACTGCGCTACGGCTGGAGTGCCAGCCCATGCGCTGAGCTACTGTTCAACACCGGCCAGGACGCGGAAGGAAAAAGGATGAACCCAGGGAACAGCTTCACGACGTTTGCGATGGCCGCCGGCCTGCTCGCGGGCCTGCTGGTGCTGGGCGCTTACACCTTGCGCCGCATCAGCGCCCGCGACCCCGGCGGCAGGCACTGGCTGCTGCGCAGCCTGGCCCTGCTGTCGCCCGTGTGCCTGCTGGCCGGGCTGGCGATCGGCATGTTCGGCCCGCACCTCACAGGTAGAGCGGAACCCGCCCACCTGCCGGGGCTGTGGGAAACGTCGATGGTGCTGATACTGGTCGGTGCCTTGACCCTGCCAGTACTGTGGCGAACGCTGCTGCAGCAGTGGCTTGGCAGGCCGGCCAATGCACTCCCGTTCTTCCACGCCAGCCGCACCTCGCTGCTGGTG
This sequence comes from Stenotrophomonas sp. YJH_SMC_19, assembly GCF_059367915.1. NCBI lineage: Bacteria > Pseudomonadati > Pseudomonadota > Gammaproteobacteria > Lysobacterales > Lysobacteraceae > Stenotrophomonas > Stenotrophomonas sp. YJH_SMC_19. Next base: position 76,541 of record NZ_JCAFRI010000012.1, on the reverse strand, counting down.
CTGTTCGTGCTGGCCGTGATGTACATGAAAGTGGCCAGGACAACCGCGGCGGAACTGATGCCCTGGCTGACCAGCCCGGGCCTGTGGCCGGCGGTGGCGCGCATCGCGGGGCAATCGATGCAGGTCGCCATGCTTGCGGTCGTGCTGACTCTCTCACTGATGGTCGTACGGCGGGCGATGACCGGTTTCCTGCGCCTTCTAAGCGGGCTGTTCCGACGCTCGCCGGGGCTATGATGGCGGCCCCTCGCCTGCGGAAACCGACCGTGTCACTGCGCTGCTGTCTGCCCCTGCTCTGTGCCCTCGCCGCTCCCTCCGCCTTCGCCACCCGCCTGGACCTGCCGGCCCTCATCGAATGCCGCCAGGGCGTGGCCGAGCAGGCCGCGCTGGCGCCGCTGCTGGCCGATCCGCTGAAGGCCGTGGCCCAGGGCCTGCAGCCGCTGCCGCAGGGCAACCAGTTCATGAGCGAGTTCCGGCTGGCCAGCCCGATCACCGTCTTCGGCCAACAGACCGATCGGGTGGCGGTGGCCGGCGCCAGCGTCATGGCCGTCCTCGACCAGGCCGACCCACGCCCGCTGGCCAAACGGCTGGAATTGGAGACCGGCTACGACCAGGACGGCAAGTTCATGGCCGGCCGCGAGCTGGTCAGCCGCGACGTGACCGACCCGAAGACCGGCGAGGCCCAGATCGAGTCGATCATCCTCAGCGTCTCCACCGTGGCCTCCCACCCGGGCAAGACCCTGGCCGGCTGCACCTACAGCCTGGACCTGCCCGAAGAGAAGCCGGCCGCGGCCGCCCCAGCCCCGGCCACCGGCAGTCACTGACAGGCCGTCACATCCTGCTAGACTTGGGTCAACGCCCGGCCTGCCGGGTGCCTTTTTTCCAGAGATGTCAGAAGACGACAGTAGTAGCTCCCCTGCGGAGCACAGTGAAAAGAAGCGCGGCTGGCTTGAACGCCTGACCTCCGCCTTCTCCGGCGAACCCCATACCCGCGACGAGCTGGTCGCTGTCCTGCACACCGCGCAGGAAGAGGGTCTGATCGCCGCCGATACCCTGAAGATGATGGAAGGCGCCATTTCGGTGGCCGAGCTGACCGTGGGCGACGTCATGATCTCGCGCTCGCAGATGGTCTCGCTGCCGGTTGAAGCGCCCTTCCTGGAACTGATGAAGCAGGTGGTCGAATCCGGCCATTCACGCTTCCCGGTGCACGGCGAGAACAAGGACGACATCCTTGGCATCCTGCTGGCCAAGGACCTGCTGCGCGGCGTGGTCGCCGACAACGGTCCGGCCAACGTGCGCGAGCTGCTGCGCCCGGCGGTCCTGATCCCGGAAGCGAAGAAGCTCAACGTGCTGCTGAAGGAATTCCGCCTGTCGCGCAACCACATGGCCATCGTGGTGGACGAGTACGGCGGTGTCGCCGGCCTCGTCACCATCGAGGACGTGCTGGAACAGATCGTCGGCGAGATCGACGATGAGCATGACGAGGCCGAGGATCCCTCGGCGCAGATCGCGATCCAGTCCGACGGCCAGTACGTGGTCGACGCGCTGACCCCGATCGGCGACTTCAACGAGCGTTTCGGCGCGACGTTCTCCGACGAGGACTACGACACCATCGGCGGCCTGGTCACCGAGGCCGTGGGCCATCTGCCGGAAGTCGGTGACGAGCTGGCGCTGGACCGCTTCATGTTCCGCGTGGCCCGCGCCGATGCGCGCCGGGTACAGGCCTTCCACGTGACCGTGCTGCCGCCGGACGCGCAGGACGACGCTTGAAGCGCCGCGGCCTGATCCTCATGGTGTGGCTGGCACTCTACGTGCTGGCCATGGCCCTGCCGCTGGCCGCCTTCGCGCAGCCGGCGCCGGCCACACCTGCCGTGCCCGCGGCCAGCGCTGAAGCCCCTGCTCCGCGCATCGGCGTGGTGACCATGCAGCCGGGCACGGTGTTCTTCGAACGCTTCGGCCATGACGCCATCGTGGTGGTCGATCCGCTCAGCGGTGAAGCGACCTCGTACAACTTCGGCTACTTCGATCCGTCCGAGGACGATTTCATCAGCCGCTTCGCGCGCGGCGACATGATGTACTACCTGGTGGCGCTGCCGCTGCAGCAGGACCTGTCGTACTACGACGAGACCGGCCGTGGCGCCAGCGTGCAATGGCTGGACCTGCGCCCGGACCAGGCGCGCTCGCTGGCCGCCGGCCTGGCCGAGCGGGCCAAGCCGGAAAACGCGCGTTACCACTACGATTACTACACCGCCAACTGCGCCACGATGGTGCGCGACACGCTGGACAAGGCGCTCGGCGGCGGCCTGCAGTCGCAGCTGTCGGGGCGCTCGCGTGGCAACACCTATCGCAGTGAATCGGTCCGTCTGGCCTCGCCGGCACCATGGATGTGGCTGGGCTTCGATGTAGGCCTCGGACCGTTCGCCGACCAGCCGCTGTCGCGCTGGCAGGAAGCGTTCGTTCCGATGCGCCTGGCCGATGCCCTGCGCCAGGCACGCAACAGCGATGGCCGGCCGCTGGTGCAGTCCGAACAGGAACTGTTGCCGCACCGTATCGATCCGGAGCCGAAGGAGTTCGCACGCCGCTGGTGGCCGTGGCTGCTGTGCGGCCTGGTGATCGCCGCTGGCGTGCTGGCGCTGCGCAACCGCCCGCGCCTGCTGGCCGGGCTGGCCGTGCCGTTCTGGCTGCTGTGCGCCCTGTTCGGTGGCGTGCTGGTGTTCCTGTGGGGCTTCAGCATCCACTACGCCGCATGGGCCAACCGCAACCTGCTGCTGCTTTCGCCACTGGCCGTGCTGCTGCTGCCGGGCGCGATCGCACTGCTGCGCCGGCGCGTGCCGGGACGCATGTTCAGGATCGTGCTGTGGCTGCTGGCGGTACAGGCGATGGCCGCGCTGGTGCTGCACTGGCTGAGCCTGCAGGCGCAGTACAACGTGCAGTGGATCGTGCTGCTGCTGCCGGTGCACGTGGCACTGGCGTGGGTGCTGGCGCGTCGTCCTCACTTGTCCGAAACACGGCCCTGACGCACGATGGCGGGCATGTCATTGCCCGCCTCCGCTTCCGCCCCCGCTTCGGCCAACCCTACCTGCGTCATCAACTGCGTCCACTACGATGACGAGGGCAAGCGCCACGACATCAGCCTGGATGCCATCAGCGATGTCATTGCCAGCGGCAACGGCTTCGTCTGGGTCGGCCTGTACGACCCCAACGAAGACGTGCTGCTGAAACTGCAGGAAGAATTCTGCCTGCACGACCTGGCCATCGAGGATGCGCGCAACGCGCACCAACGGCCCAAGGTCGAGACCTATGGCAACTCGTTGTTCGTGGTGGTGACCACCGCGCAGATGGTCGACGAACGCATCCAGTATGGCGAAACCCATGCCTTCCTCGGCCCGCGCTTCCTGGTGACGGTCCGCCACGGCGCCTCGCTGTCCTACGCGCCGGTGCGCGCACGCGTCGAGCGCGAGCCGCAGCTGCTGAAGATGGGCCCGTCGTACTGCCTGTACGCGGTGACCGACTTCGTGGTCGACAACTACCTGCCGATCGTGCACCGCTTCCGCGACACCCTGGACCTGCTGGAAAAGGACATCTTCGCCGACACCTACAAGCGCAGCACGGTGGTGCGGCTGTACGAGCTCAAGCGCGAACTGAACAAGATGCGGATGGCGGTGGCGCCGTTGCAGGACGTGCTGGCGCAGCTGCGCCGCTACCAGGGCGAACTGATTCCCGATGAAGTGAAGCTCTACGTGCGTGACGTGCATGACCATGCGGTGCGCATCAGCGATGTGATCGACACCCTGCGCGAGATGCTGGGCACCGCGCTGAGCGTGAACCTTTCGCTGGTGACACTGGCGCAGGGCGAGACGGTCAAGCGGCTGGGCGCCTGGGCTGCCCTGCTCGCCGCGCCGACGCTGATCACCAGCTGGTACGGCATGAACTTCAGTCACATGCCGGAGCTGAGCGAACCCTGGTCGTACCCGCTGATGATCGTTGGCGTGGGCGGTGTGTGCGTGGGGCTGTATCGGTTGTTCAAGCGCGCGAAGTGGTTGTAGCGCGTATCGACCAACGGTCGATACCCACCAAGCACGTGGGCGTCGATACCCACCATGCACGGGGGGGCGTCGATACCCTGCAATCCGGTAGGCCACGACCGTTGGTCGTGGCGCATGGCCCGCTTCTGGTAGTGCCGGCCGCTGGCCGGCAACCCGGCAATGCCGGCCGGCGGCCGGCGGCCGGCGGCCGGCACTACCGTTCGGGATCAAGCCACGTAGACGGTCTTGATGTTCATGAACTCATGGATGCCATGGTCAGCCAGCTCCCGACCAAAGCCTGACTGCTTGCTGCCGCCGAACGGCAGCCGCGCGTCGCTCTTGACGATGGCGTTGACGAACGCCGCACCGCATTCCATGCGCTGCGCGAAGCGCTCGCCGCGTACCGGATCGCCGGTCCACACGCTGCCGCCCAGGCCGAAGCGGGTGTCGTTGGCCACGCGCAGTGCCTCGGCCTCATCCTTGACCCGGATCACCGCGGCCACCGGCCCGAACAGCTCCTCGTCATACGCTGGCATGCCCGGGCCGACCTGATCGAGCACCGTGGCCGGATAGCCGGCATGGGTGCCGGCAATCGGCTCACCACCGATCAGCACCCGCGCGCCCTTGGCCACGCTGGCCTGCACCTGCTTGTGCAGTTCGTCACGCAGGTCGGCGCGAGCCATCGGCGCCAGCGTGGTGCCCCGCTCATCGGGATCGCCGTACTGGCGCTCGCCCGCCGCCTGCACAAAGCGACGGGTGAATTCATCGGCCACCGCCTCGACCACGATGAAGCGCTTGGCCGCGATGCAGGTCTGCCCGCTGTTGTCGAAGCGCGACTTCACTGCCGCGGCCACGGTCTTGTCGAGGTCGGCATCGTCGAGCACCACGAAGGCATCGCTGCCACCCAGCTCCATCACCGACTTCTTCAGCTGGCTGCCGGCATTGGAGGCGATCGAGCGCCCTGCCCGCTCGCTGCCGGTCAGCGTCACCGCCTTCACCCGTGCGTCGCGAAGCACGTCGGCGGCCTGGTCGTTGTCGATGTGCAGCACGTCGAACACGCCATCAGGCAGGCCGCCGTCACGGCACACCGCCAGGATCAGGTCGGCGCACTGCGGCACGTTGCTGGCGTGCTTGAGCAGGGCGACGTTGCCAGCCATGAACGCCGGGGCCAGGAAACGGAATACCTGCCAGATCGGGAAATTCCACGGCATCACCGCGAACACGCAGCCGATCGGCTCGTAGCGCACGTAGCTGCGCTGGGCTTCGGTATCGATCAGCTGCGGCTTGAGATAGTCGGCCGCGTGATCGGCATAGTACTCGCAGGCGGCAGCGCACTTGTCGACCTCGGCCAGTGCCTCGGCCTTGAGCTTGCCCATCTCGTGGGTCATCGCCTGCTGCAGGTCGTCGCGCCGCGTGCGCAGCTGCGCGGCGATCTGGCGAAGGATGGCGCCGCGGTCCTGCAGCGAGCGATCTGCCCAGCCCGGAAATGCATCGGCAGCGGCCTGCAGGCGCTGCTCGATGTCGGCTGCGCCCATCAGTTCATGGCGGTAGGTCACCTGTCCGGTGGCCGGGTCGACGATCTCGACGGTCATGGGGGATCTCCATCTGGAAGACCCCCATTGTGCGCCGCCGGCTGTGAGCCGGGTGTTGCCGGCGTTGTCGGCAGACCGTGTGCTCAGCCGTTGTCCTGCCGCGCCAGCTGCAGGTCGCGCTGGCGCCGCTTCTCGGCGCGGGCGTTGATGTACCAGCCGATCACCGCGGCGATCGACACCGCCGACACCAGCAGCGTGGCCAACGCGTTGATCTTCGGGCTGATGCCCATGCGCACCGAGGCGAACACCTTCATCGGCAGCGTGGTCGAGCCCGGCGTGGCGACAAAGCTGGCCACCACCACGTCATCCAGCGACAGGGTGAACGCCAGCAGCCAGCCCGCCACCAGCGCCGGCGCGATGATCGGCAGGGTGATGCGGCCGAACACGGTCAGCCGGCTGGCGCCCAGATCCATCGCCGCTTCTTCCAGCGACAGGTCCATTTCCTGCAGCCGCGAGGACACCACCACGGTGACGAAGCACAGGGTGAAGGTGACGTGGGCGATCCAGATGGTGGCCAGGCCGCGTGCCGGGAAGCCGGGAATCGCGCCCATCGAGGCCAGCAGCGCCATCAGCGAGAAGCCCAGGATCACATCCGGCATCACCAGCGGTGCGGTCACCAGCGCGCCGAACAGCGGCTTGCCACGGAAGCGCTTGAAGCGCGTCATCACCATCGCCGCCAGCGTACCCAGCACGGTGGCGGTACAGGCGGTCCAGAACGCCACCACCAGGCTGGTCCACATCGCATCCATCAGCGCGCGGTCGGCGAACAGGTCGCTGTAGGCACGGGTGGAGAACCCGGCCCAGACCATCGCCAGCCGCGAGCTGTTGAACGAATAGAACATCAACAGCAGGATCGGCAGGTACAGGAAGGCGAAGCCGAGCAGCAGCACGCCCAGCCCCAGGCCCTTTGCGCTACGCGGGCTCATGCCTGCTTCCCTTCCAGCAGGCGCTGCTGGGAACGGTTGAACAGCAGGATCGGCACCAGCAGCAACAGGATCATCGCCACCGCCATCGCCGAGGCGCCCGGCCAGTTGCGGTTGTTGAAGAACTCGTTCCACAGCTGGCGGCCCACCATCAGCGTTTCCGAGCCACCCAGCATTTCCGGGATCACGAATTCACCGATCGCCGGAATCATCACCAGCATGCAGCCGGCGATGATGCCCGCTTTGGACAACGGCAGGGTGATGCGCAGGAACGCCTGCCACGGCTTGGCACCGAGGTCGTAGGCCGCCTCCAGCAGCCGGTGGTCATGCTTGACCAGATTGGCGTACAGCGGGAGCACCATGAACGGCAGATAGCAGTAGACGATGCCGATGTAGGCGGCGGTCGGGGTGTCGATCAGCTGCAGTTTCGGCAGGCCCATCGACGTCATCAGCGTCTGCAGGCCGGTGAACTGCAGGAACTGGTCGAGCAGGCCATTGCGGTCCAGGATCGCCTTCCACGCATACACGCGGATCAGGAACGAGGTCCACGACGGCAGCACCACCAGCATCATCGCCACGTTGCGCGCGGCGGGCGACAGGCGCGCGATGGCATAGGCCATCGGATAGCCGATCAGCAGGGTCAGGAAGGTCGAGATCGCCGCGATCCTGATCGAGCTCAGGAACGCCTGCGCATAGATCGAATCGCGGAACAGCGCCAGGTAGTTTTCCAGGTTCAGCTTCAGCGAGAAACCGCCGTCGGCGTACTGCAGCAGCCAGGTGTACGGCGGCGAGCCGACCCGGCTGAGCGAGAAGCTGATCATCAGCACGATCAGGAACGGCACTGCGAAGAACAGCAGCAGCCACAGGTACGGAATGCCGATCACCGTGGCACGCAGCCCCGGCAGCCAGCGCTTCAGGCCGGCGGTGCTCATGAGGTGAGCACCACGCCGTCGTTGTCGCGCCAGTGCACCCACACCTCGTCGCCCCAGGTGAGGCCATCACTGGCCCAGCGCTGCGAATTGGCGAAGTTGGCCAGTACCTTGGCGCCGCTGGGCAGGCGCACGTGGTAGACCGAATGGCTGCCGAAGTAGGCGATGTCCTCGATCACACCCTGGGCCTTGTTGGTGTGCCCTTCCGGTTCGTCCTTGCCGATCATCACCTTCTCCGGGCGCAGCGCGAACGCGACCGGCTGCCCTTCATAGCCGGTGATGCCATGGGCGATGTAGATCGGCGCCGGGAACAGCGGCGAGCGTACGGTCACGTACTCCGGCAGGTCCTCGTCGATCACCCCGTCGAACAGGTTGACCGAACCGATGAACTCGGCGACGAAGCGGTTGGCCGGCTGCTCGTAGACCTCGTCCGGCTTGCCGACCTGCTGGATCCAGCCGGCATCCATCACCGCGATGCGGGTGGCCATGGTCATCGCTTCTTCCTGGTCGTGGGTGACCATCACGCAGGTCACGCCCGACGATTCGATGATGCTGACCAGTTCCAGCTGCATCTGCGAGCGCAGCTTCTTGTCCAGCGCGCCCATCGGCTCGTCCAGCAGCAGCAGCTTCGGCCCCTTGGCCAGCGACCGCGCCAGCGCCACGCGCTGCTGCTGGCCGCCGGACAGCTGGTGTGGCTTGCGCTTGCCCAGGTGGCCCATCTGCACCAGGTCGAGCATCTCGCCCACGCGCTTGCTGATCGCGTCCTTGCCCAGGCCATCCTGCTTCAGGCCGAAGGCAATGTTCTGCTCGACCGTCATGTGCGGGAACAGCGCATAGGATTGGAACATCATGTTGACCGGCCGCTGGTACGGCGGCAGCGCGTCCATGCGCTGGCCATCGAGGGTGATGCTGCCCTTGGTGGGCGTCTCGAAGCCGCCCAGGCAGCGCAGCAGGGTCGATTTGCCACTGCCGGAGCCACCGAGCAGGGCAAAGATCTCGCCCTTGCGCACGTCCAGGTTGACGTCGTCGACGGCGACGAAACCGTCGAATTCCTTGCGCAGGTCACGAATGGAGAGATAGCCGGGCGCACCGGTCGTGTCGACGACGGTGGCTACCGGCTGGGCTTCAACGGGCATGGGGGCTCCGGGAGCGGGCGGTGGACAGCGGCCGCCATTCTAACGGCCGGGGGGCCCAGGGGATATGACGGCGGCAGGCGGAAGCGGCCGCTGGCCGGCTCCGGGGGCCCCAGGAGTGTCGGTTTTCCCCCGCCATGGTGGCCTGCGCGCGCAAAGGCCCGGGCTCCCCTGGACGACCCTGCGGCCGTCCCGGCCAGACACCACAGGCGACGCCTCGATCTGCAACGTTTTTCAGAACCGGATCTGTTGAAGGCCCGGGGCATTCCCCGCGCAATGGCCCTGATCAAGGCCTTGCATGGACCCACACTGGTGATTTCCCCGGACAGCCCCTCCCCTTTCCCGCCCCGCCTGCCGGGCTCCCTGCCTGCAAGGCTGCCGCTGGTCATCATCGGCGCCGGCCAGGCCGGGCTGTCGCTCAGCGCGCTCCTGCAGGAAGCCGGCGTCGAGCATCGCGTGCTGGAGGCCGAAACCGTAGGCGCCAGCTGGCAGCGGCGCTGGGAGTCGTTCCAGACCAACACCGCCAACGCGACGATGGCCCTGCATGGTCATGCCTATTCCGGCGATGACCCGGATGGCTTCATGGGCGCCCCGGAGGTGATCCGGCACCTCCGCGACTATGCCCACGAGCGTTCCCTGCCGATCAACGAGGGATGCGGGGTGCATCGGGTTGGGCCTGGGCCCGGTGGCTACGCCATCCACAGCAGCCAGGGGCTGATCCATGCCCGCGCAGTGGTGGTCGCCACCGGTGAATACCGCCGCGCACGGATGCCCCGGGTCCCGTTCGCGCCCGCGCCAGGCCTGACCGTGCTGCACTCGGGCGACTACCGCAGTGCCCGTCAGCTACCCGATGGCGCCGTGCTGGTCATCGGGGGTGGGCAGTCCGGCGCGCAGATCGCCCAGGACCTGCGCGACAGCGGTCGCAGCGTGAACTGGTCACTGGCCCAGCGGCATTCGCATACCCGCCGGCTGCGCGGCAAGGACTCGATGACCTGGTGGGACATGGCCGGGCGCATCCATCAACATGTGAGTGAAGCGGCGTGCGTACTTGCCGGGGAACCGGATGCACTGCGCAAGGCCCGCACCGCGGAGTTCCCGCTTATTTCCGGCAAGGGAAACGGTGGCCTGGGCAGCTCGATCAGCCTGCTGGCGATGCACCGCGCGGGCATCAGGCTGCTGGGCCGGTTGCAGGGCTTCGATGGAAACGTCGCCCGCTTCGCCGATGTGCGCCCGCAGCTGCGTACCGCGATCGAGGCCACGCAGGCCGAGTACGCCTATCTCGATTCGCTGGCCAGCGCGTACTACGCCACGCGTCCCGAGCCACGCACCGACGATGCCCGCTACATTCCGGAGGAGGTCTATCTGCACTGGGAGCCGGACGCCGCCCCGCGTGAACTGGATCTGCAGGCGGAAGGCATCCGCTCGGTGGTGCTGGCCACCGGCTTCGTCACCGAATGGCCCTGGCTCGACGTACCGGGCGCGCTGGATGCACATGGCTACCCGCTCGGCGAATTCGGTGTTTCCCCGCAACCGGGGCTGTTCTTCATCGGCATGCACAACCTGCAGCGGATGAGTTCATCGTTCCTGTGCAACGGCGGTCGCGATGCACGCGACCTGCTGCCTGCCATCCTGCGGCACCTGGGCCGAAGCGGGAGTACCGGCATCGACCCAGGGTAAGGCAGCCGCCGGGCATGACCCGGCGGCACCAGGCCGGCTCAACGGCCGGTCTTCACCTCGGTCCACAGCCGGGTGTAGAGCTTGTCGGTCTCCGGCGTGTTGATCGAATACGTGAACATCTTCGCGGCCACGTCGGCCGGCGGGTAGATGGTCGGGTCGGTACGGATCGCCTCATCCACCAGCGGGGTCGCGGTCGGCACCGGGTTGGCGTAGTGGATGAAGTTGGTGTTTGCCGCGGCAACCTTCGGCTGCAGCAGGTAATTGATGAAGGCGTAAGCGGCCTCCGGATGCTTGGCGTCCTTCGGGATCGCCAGCATGTCGAACCACTGCGGGGCGCCTTCCTTCGGGATCGAATAGGCCACGTGCACGCCATTGCTGGCTTCCTCGGCGCGGTCGCGGGCCTGGATGATGTCACCCGACCAGCCGACCACCAGGCAGGTGCCGCCATTGGCCAGCGAACCCACGTACTGCGAGGAGTGGAAATTCTGCACGTACGGTCGGATCGACTTCAGCAGGTCGGCCGCCTTCTGCAGCTCGGCCGGGTCACCGCTGTGCGGGTCCAGGCCCAGGTAATGCAGCGCGATCGGGATCATGTCGGCCGGCGTGTCCAGGATGGTCACGCCGCAGTCCTTCATCTTGCTGATGTTCTCCGGCTTGAACACCAGGTCCCAGCTGTTGGCGATGTCGGTGCTGCCACCGAAACGCTGCTTCAGCATCTCCACGTTGTAGCCGATGCCGGTGGTGCCGATCATGTACGGCACGCCGTACTGGTTGCCCGGGTCCTGGGTGGCGATGCGCTTCATCACCGCCGGATCGAGATTGGCCAGGTTCGGGATCTTGCTCTTGTCCAGCGGCAGGAACACACCGGCCTGGATCTGGCGACCGAAGAAGTTCAGGGTCGGCACCACCACGTCGTAGCCGCTGTTGCCGGCCAGCAGCTTGGTCTCGACCATCTCATCGCTGTCGAACACATCGTAGGTCACCTTGATGCCGCTCTCCTTCTCGAAGGTCGGGATGGTGTCCTCGGCGATGTAATCGCTGTAGTTGTAGACGTTCAGGACCTGGCTGTCCTGCGCGCCGCCATTGCCACCGCCACAGGCGGCGAGCATGGCGGAGGCCAGGCCGAGCGTGAGGATACGCAGCTTCATCGGGTGCTCCAGAATGCGGGAAAGGGGGGCCGGCGGGGCCGGCGACGGGTGCCAGCCTACCCCCCGGCGGCGGATTTTTCTATTCCGGATGCTCAGACGTTCAGCAGCAGGAACTCGCGCTCCCACGAGCTGATGACACGGAAAAAGGTCTCGTATTCCTTGCGCTTCACCGAGATGTAGGCCCGGCAGAAGCGCTCGCCCAGCAGGGCCTGCAGTTCGCTGCACTGCTCCAGCCCATCCAGCGCTTCGCCCAGCGAGCGCGGCAGGTTGTAGCCCAGTTCCTTGGCGCTGCCGGTCACCGGCGCATCCGGTGCCAACCGCTCGCGGATGCCCAGCAGGCCGCAGGCCAGGGTCGCCGCCATCGCCAGGTAGGGGTTGGCGTCGGAACCGGCGAAACGACTCTCCACGCGCATGTTTTCCGGCGTGTCCAGCGGCACGCGCAGGCCACAGGTGCGGTTGTCGAAGCCCCAGTGCACGTTGCTCGGCGAGACTTCGCCGAACACCAGCCGGCGGTAGGAATTCACGTTCGGCGCGAAGAACGCCATCGCCTGCGGCGCGTACTTCTGCAGGCCGCCCAGATAGTGGCCGAACACCGGGCTGAACTCGCCTTCGGCATCGGTATCGCCAGCGAACACATTGCTGCCGTCGCTCACCCGCACCAGGCTCTGGTGGATGTGCATGGCACTGCCCGGCTCGTTCTCCATCGGCTTGGCCAGGAAGGTGGCATACACGCCGTGGCGCATCGCCGCCTCGCGCATGGTGCGCTTGAACAGGAACACCTGGTCGGCCAGGTCCATCGCATCGGCATGGGTGAAGTTGACCTCCAGCTGCGCCGCACCGGATTCGTGGATCAGCGTGTCCACATCCAGCTTCATCGCATCGGCGTAGTCGTACATCAGGTCGAGGATCGGGTCGAATTCGTTGACCGCATCGATCGAGTACGACTGCCGCGCGGTTTCCGGGCGCCCGGAGCGGCCGGCCGGTGGCAGCAGCGGGAAGTCCGGGTCGGTGTTCTTCTGCACCAGGAAGAACTCAAGCTCCGGCGCCACCACCGGGCGCAGGCCCAGCTCGGCGTAGGCCGCCAGCACGCGGCGCAGTACGTTGCGTGGCGCCAGCTCGTGCGGCTCACCGTTCTTGGTGTAACAGTCGTGGATGACCTGCGCGGTGGCGTCGGCCGCCCACGGCACCATGCGCACCGTGTCCGGATCAGGACGCAGCATCATGTCCGAGTCCGACGGCGAGGTCAGCTCGTAGTAGTCATCAGGGAACTCGCCGGTGACGGTGGTGGCGAAAATGCCTTCGGGCAGCCGCGTACCGTAATCATGCGAGAACTTGTCGGCGGGAATGATCTTGCCGCGCGCGTTGCCGGTGATGTCCGGCACCAGGCATTCGACCTCGGTGATGCGCCGCTCCTTCAGCCAGCGCAGCAGGCTGCTTTCCTGCGGTGCGGGGGGCTTAGCCGTCTTGCGCGGGCGCGTTCGGGAACTCATCGGGAATCCAGTCGGTTCTGTTGGTGCTGCCGGCAAGCTTGGCCGAACGCACGGAAAATAGCGTGATAGAACGGCGAGTCCATGACACGCCACTCCGGGTGCCACTGTACGCCGAGCACGAAACGATGGCGTGGGCTGCGCGCTGCCTCGACCAGTCCATCATCGGCCCTGGCCTCGACCTGCAGCCCGTGTGCCAGTCGGTCGATGCCCTGCCCGTGAACCGAATTGACCTGTGCGCGGTCACCGCCTTGCCACTGCGCCAGCCAGCCATCCGCCGCCAGGGCGACCGCATGGGCCGGCCCGTACTGCACATCAACCGGCGCCTTCGGGTTTTCACGATGATCCGAAAGACCGGGCGCCGCGTGCACCTGCGGATGCAACGTGCCACCCAGCGCAACGTTCAGCTCCTGCAGGCCGCGGCAGATCGCCAGCACCGGCAGGTCCAGCGCCAGCGCCTCGTGCAGCAGCGCGAACGCGTTGGCGTCACGGGCCGGGTCATGCGGATTGCCCGGCCAGCTGCGACCGCCGTCGTAATGCTGCGGTTCGATGTTGCTGACCGCACCGGTCAACAGCAGGCCATCGAGCCCCTGCAGCCAGTCGCCGGCCGGCAGCGGCGGCTGCATGCTCGGCAACAGTACCGGGGTCACCTCGGCGGCCTCGACCAGCGCGCGCACGTACTTCTCGCCGGCCACCGCGAAACGGTGATGGCCGAGCACGGTGCTGTCGGTGGGCAGGCCCACCCAGGGCAGGCGGCGCATGGGAAAACTCCTTGGCGTGCCGACACGTTACCCGCCGTCCGGCGAAGGCGGCAAGTCGTCGCCGTCACACCATGGCTGTCACGCATCGGCGAAACTACTCGGGTGAATGCTGATCGTCCTCCCCCGCTCTCCTCCACCGCACTGCGCCCGCGAGGCCTGCGGTGAGTGCCGCGTTCCCGCCCAGCTGGTATGCCGCCAGCCTGCCCGAACCACCCGCGCTGCCCCCGCTGCAGGGCGAGGTTCAGGCCGATGTCGCAGTGCTTGGTGCGGGCTACACCGGCCTGACCGCGGCCCTGGAACTGGCCTCACGTGGCCAGCGCGTGGTGGTGCTGGAGGCGCAGCGGATCGGTTGGGGCGCGTCCGGCCGCAATGGTGGCCAGGCGCTGGTCGGCTACGGCTGCGAGGTGGACGAACTGGAGCGTCAGCTGGGTCGTGATGATGCACGCCACCTGTTCGACTGGTCGCGCGACGCGGTGCAGGCGATGCGCACGCGCATCGATCGCCACCGCATCGACTGCCATTGGGTTGAAGGCCACGCCAGCGTGGCCATCCGTGAACGCCACGAGCGTGACCTGCACGCCAACTGCGAGCACCTGCAACGCCACTACGACTACCCCATGCAGTGGTGGGGCCGTGACGCTCTGCGCGCGCAGCTGGACAGCCCGCGCTACCGCGCCGCGATGTTCGACCCGCTCAGCGCACACCTGCACCCGCTGGCGTATGCACGCGGTCTGGCCGATGCAGCGCGCGCGGCAGGTGTGGTCATCCACGAGGATTCGCCCGTCGTGCGCATCCAGCGCGGGCCACGGCCGAGCCTGCACACTGCCCAGGGCAGCGTGCGCGCCATGCATCTGGTGGTGGCCGGCAATGCCTGGCTGCAGGGCCTGCTGCCCGAGCTGGAACGGCGGATCATGCCGGTGGGCACCTATATCGGTGCCAGTGAGCCACTGGGCGCAGAACGTGCCCGCGCCCTGATCGGCAACAACATGGCCGTGGCCGACACCGCCTGGGCACTGGACTACTTCCGCCTCAGCCACGACCACCGCCTGCTGTTCGGCGGCCGCGCCAGCTACTCGGCACTGCCCCCGCCCGGCCTGCGCGGGGTGATGCAGCGACGCATGCACGACGTCTTCCCGCAGCTGGCCGACGTGGTGCTGGACCAGGTCTGGGGTGGCTACGTGGACATCACCCGCAACCGCGCCCCGCACTGGGGCCGGCTGGACGGCAACCTGTACTTCGCGCAGGGATTCTCCGGCCATGGGGTGGCCGCCGCCGGACTGGCCGGCGAGGTGATCGCCGCCGCCATCGCCGGCCAGAGCGAGCGCCTGGACGTGTTCCAGCGCCTGCGGCATGCGCCCTTCCCCGGCGGCCGGCTGCTGCGCACGCCCCTGCTGGTGGCGGCGATGTCGTGGTACAAGCTGCGGGATGCGTTGTGGTAGCGGGGCCCTTCCCAGCCACATAATCGGCGCAGGAGCTGGGGAGCACGTGGATGCAGTGGTGGAAGGACGGCCTGCTGGTGAGGATACGGGTCAGCCCAGAAGGGCTGGCGCTGGCGCTGCTCTATGCCCTCGCCTGCTGGGGTGCGCGCAAGCTGTCACTGGACCAGTTCTTCCTGCCTGCCGGCGTGCGGGTGGCCGCGCTGTTGCTGTGCCCGCCCCGTCTTTGGCCCTACCTGCTGATGGGTGAATACGCCTACTTCGCGCATCTGCGCATCCCCCTGATCAGCAAATACAACCTGACCTGGGTAATCCTGGCCTCGGTGTTCCTGATGCCTGCCGTGATGCTGATCGTGCGCCTGCACCGGAAACTGCTGGCACGCACCACGATCGTCGGCGTGATCTCCATTGCGGTATGCGCCGCGACGGTCATGAGTCTGCTCAACCTGGGAATCTCGTACCTGCTCTGGGAGCCGTTGCAGAACGCGTCATTCATCACCAACGTATTGCGCTATGCGCTGGGCGACTTCACCGGCATCCTGATCCTGGCACCCCTGGCATTGCTGTGGATCCGCCGCGCCGAGGAAAAATGGACAACCGGGTCTGTCGCGGCCACGGTCACAGCACTCGGCGCCATGCTGGTCATTGGCCTGCAGGCGACGCCGGTACCGGCCTCGATCACGGCCCCCGGCTCGCTGCAGCTGCTGTTGATCCTGCCTATTCCCGCGATCGCCCTGACCTGCCTGCTGGGATGGCGCGGTGCGGCCATCGGTGTCGCCGCCGTCAACATGATTCTTGGCCTCAGCACCCCCGCCGACCATCCGACGGCATTCGACCCGGCTACCTTCGCTACCCAGCAGGCCATGGCCATCGCCAGCATCGCCCTGCTGTTGCTGGGCGCGCGCATCACCCACTTCCAGAACCAGCACCGGTTGCGCGAGGAAGATGGCAGAACGGCCCTGCAGCTTGCGCGGAGTTCACACCTGGCCAGCGAGATGGACCTGCGCGAACGGGCGGCACACCTGCGCCAACTGGGCGATGGCATGGACCTGTCGCTGAACGAAATGGTGAACTGGCTGCATGCGCAGGGTCATCACGCCGTGGCCGACAGCCTGCGGCATACCTCGGAGGTGCATTCGCGCCTGTTCCGGGCCCAGGCCAGCATGATCTATCCCACCGCCCTGGAACAGCTGGGCCTGTACGTGGCGTTGCAGGCTGGCGGGGTGCGCGAGGCATGGAATGCTACGCATCGCATCGGCCAGCCGAGGTTGACGGGTGACCCCTGCGCACTCGGGGTCGGCCTGCAGCTTGCTGCCTATCGACTCGTGGTCGATGCGGTCTCGCTTCTATTGAAGTGCGAGTGTGGACAGATCTCGGTCAGTATCCGCTGCGGAAGCTCCATCCGGAAGCGTGGTGCCTTCATCTGCGTGGCTCTTCTGGACCGCCACGCATCACTGGGAAGCCGTGCAAAGGCGCTGGCAAACGAGCAGCTGCTGGGCCGAGTGCTCGCACACGCTGGCCACATGGACCTGAGTGGCAACAGGCTCAGGATGGTGTTGACCGAAGCACGGGACGCTCCCCGCCAGGCAGGCGCTGCTGAAGCCTTGAGGGAAAGCACACGCTCCATGGACGCTGGCGCCCCCCGGGCCGCGATCTGACTATCCCGGTGAAAGGAGCTGCAGATCATTGCGCGAAAGTGATCTTTGGTCGGCGCCGAACCCACCCCGTCAGGATCTGGCGCCGGCGTGCAATTGCGCCCCCCTGCTTCCATCGATACTGTCATCCAATGGCGCGTCATGAAGCGTTCAAGCAACCCGCACGGCCGCTGCCATGTCACGAGCAAGGGAGGCTCGGGTTTGGACCGATTCAAGAAGGCAGTTGAACTGAGCTTCCGTATCCGGCCAGCCGGCATCGCACTCGCGGCCGTCTATGCGCTGAGCTGCCTCGGCTCGCGTCAGTTTTCGCTGGATCAGTTCTTCCTGCCGGCGGGCATCCGCGCAGCGGCACTGCTGATCGTCCCGACCCGCCTGTGGCCCTACCTGCTGCTGGGCGAGTACGCGTACTTTGCAACGCTGCGCATCCCCATGATCGACACCTACGGCCTGGATTGGGTCATCCTGGCTTCGACGCTACTGATGCCGATGGCGATGCTGGTGGTCTACCTGCATCGGATGAGAATGCCGTCCGAAGCAGCCACCGGTCTGTGGCTGCTGTCGCTGTCGTTCTGCACAGCGTTGTTCGTGCCGGGTCTCAACCTGGGCATTTCATATGTCCTATGGTCAAACCCACCACCCAGCAACCTGCTGGACGCGGTCGACCGGACGATCTTTGGCCACTTCGCCGCCATCATCACCCTGGTGCCGTTGGCATTCCTCTGGTCGCGGCGGCAGGCCGACCCCGGTTGGACAGACCGTTTCGTCGCCCCTACCGCCTCGGCGATCCTGGTGATGCTGGTGCTGGGCCTGTGCATGCAATTGACACGCGCCGACGCCCACACGACGCGGACACACATGGTGCTGCTGGCCGCCCTGCCCGCCATCGCCCTGACCTTCATGCACGGGTGGCGCGGCGCAGCCATCGCGATTCCGTTGTTGAACCTCCCCCTGCACGGCGCAACGCCCAGCACTGGCCTGCCTTCCTCGTTCGACCTGGGCACGTTCGCCACCCAACAGAACATGGCGGTGATGAGTGTCGCACTGCTGGCACTCGGTTCCAGCATCAGCTATCACCATCAGCGCGCCCGGTCCCGCGGCCTGGCCGGGGCAACCACGCTGCGCCTGGCACGCGGCTCACTTCAGACCAGCGAGCGTGAGCTGCGTGAACGGGCCGTCCACCTGAAGCACCTGGGCGAGGGCATGGACAATTCGCTCAGCGAGATGGTCAGCTGGCTGAAGTCCCAAGGCCACCATGCGGTCGCAAACAGCCTGCAGCACGCGTCGTCGGTACATTCACGGCTGTTTCGCGAACAGGCCAGCCTGGTCTATCCCACCGGACTGGAGCAGGTCGGGCTCTACATCGCGCTGCAAGCCGGCGGAGCATGCGAAATCTGGAACAACACGCATCGCGTCATTCCACCCAGGCTGGCGGGCAATCCCTGCCTGCTGACCGTGGATCTGCAACTGGCCATCTATCGCTCGCTGATCGAGGCGGTTTCACTTCTGCTGGAACTGGAAACCGGGCAGGTCTGCGTGCGCGCCCGAAGCGGTCGGGCAGGCAAGCATCGCGGCATTGTTGCCGTGGTGAGCCTGCTCGACCGTGGTTGCCCGCTTTCCACGCGTACCACCCAACAGGCCGTCGAGCGCCTGGCCGGACGGATGCTTGCCTACGGCGGAACGGTCCACTGCCGCGGCAATCGGCTGCGGCTGGTCCTGCATGAACCGATCACCCACGCGTCGCCAGCGGCGGCCTGACGCGGAATCTGGCCCGGCGCGCAACGTTCGCCGCTAAAGTTGCACCCGAAACCGCCGTTATCCGTGCCGAGCCCCTCCCTCGTGAGCCACCGCATCATGCCCGTCCTGCCGCAGGCCGCCGTCGATGGCGACCTGGCCGATCCGCTGCCGCAGCGGATCCTGCTGGTCGAAAACTCCCGCGCCTTCACCGGCATGCTGCGCGAGGCCATCGAGCAGCGCCTGGAACTGCCGGTGGTGATCGCCTCCACCCTGGCCGAGGCCGACCGCCTGCTGAGCGAAGGTGGCGGCTGGTTCCTGGTACTGACCGGGCTGGTCCTGGCCGATGGCGACCGCGACGCGGTGGTCGAGTTCTTCCTCAAGCGCGACCTGCCCACCGTGGTGGTCAGCGGCGTGTACGACGAGGACCTGCGCAAGCGCGTGCTGCAGCAGCAGATCATCGACTACGTGCTGAAGAACACTCCCGGCAGCATCGATTACCTGGTGTGGCTGGTGCAGCGGCTGGAGCGCAACCGGCGCATCGCCGCGCTGGTGGTGGACGACTCACCGTCCGCGCGCGGTTACGCCGCAGCCTTGCTGCGCATGTACGGCCATGAGGTGCACGAAGCGGCCGATGGCAACGAAGGCCTGGCCGCGATCGAGGCGCATCCGGCAATCCGCCTGGCCGTGGTCGACCAGGAAATGCCGGGCATGCAGGGCGTGGAGTTCACCCGCCGCCTGCGCACCCTGCGCTCGCGCGACAAGGTGGCGGTAATCGGCATCTCCGGCAATACCGATGCATCGTTGATTCCGCGCTTCCTGAAGAACGGCGCCAACGATTTCCTGCGCAAGCCGTTCTCGCGCGAGGAATTCTTCTGCCGGGTCTCGCAGAATGTGGACCAGCTGGAGCTGATCGGCACCCTGCAGGATCTGGCCACCCGCGATTTCCTCACCGGCCTGCCCAACCGCCGCTGCTTCCTGGAGCAGAGCCAGCGCCAGCTGCCGCAGCTGCAGCTGCAAGGCCAGTGCGTGGCGGTAGCGATGATCGACATCGACCACTTCAAGCACATCAATGACACCCATGGCCACGAAGCCGGCGACGATGCGCTGCGCGCGGTGGCCGGCGCGGTGGCCACGCATGCACGCAGCCACGACCTGATCGCGCGCTTCGGCGGCGAGGAATTCTGCCTGCTGGTGCCGGACATGGAGCAGGACGAGGCGCTGCTGTACTTCGAGGAACTGCGCCAGCGCATCGCCGCGCTGGAGGTGGACATCGGCACCGCCACGCTGCGCATGACGGTCAGCATCGGGCTGTGCTGCCTGCGCCCGCAGCGCGATGCACTGCACCGGCTGATCTCCGAAGCCGACCGCCAGCTGTACCTGGCCAAGGCCGGTGGCCGCAACCGGGTCAGCTGCACCACGGTCGCCAGCCCGCTGCGCCCACGCGAGCCGGCGCTGCCCTGACCGGTACGCTTTGATCCAGATCAACGCCGCCCGCGCAGGGCGGCTCTACAGTCGGCCCCGACATACGCATGAAGGGGAGCCGGGGATGGCACTACTGGTCTGGCAGGACGATCTGAACATCGGCATCGATGTGATCGACCAACAACACCGCCGCATCATCGAAATGCTCAACCACCTGCACGTGGCCCAGGCCAGCATGCAGCGTGCCGCAGTGGGTGAAGTGATCGACGAGGTGGTGGACTACACCATGTCGCACTTCGCGTTCGAGGAAGAGCTGATGGAGGAAGCGGGCTACCCGTTCTGTGCCGCGCACAAACGCGTGCATGAGGTGTTCATCAAGCGTGTCTCGGAGTACCGCATGCGCTTCCAGGCCGGCGAGGACATCAGTGATGAGCTGCGCACCATGCTTTCGCGCTGGCTGTTCAACCACATCCGTGGCGACGACCAGGCCTATGCCGAACAGGTCAAGGCGCACCTGAACCAGTTCGCCCGCGAACACCAGGGCGGCGGCTGGCTGGGTCGCACGCTCAAGCGCTTCTTTGGTTGAGCCGCAGCGCGCGCCGGTGCAGTGCCACCAGCGCGCACAGGGTGGCCACCGCGGTCAGGCACAGGTAGTAACCCACCGCAACCAGGCCGAAGCGCTCGGCCAGCCAGGTGGCCAGGTACGGGGCCGGTGCCGCACCGAGAATGCCGGCCAGGTTGAATGACAGCGAAGCACCGGTGTAGCGCACTTCCACCGGGTAGATCTCGGCCAGGAAGGTGCCGCAGGGGCCATAGGTCAGCCCCATCAGGAACAGGCCCAGGCACAGGAACGCGGTGACCAGCCACGGGCTGTGCGGCTGGAACAGCGGTGCGAACAGCACACCGAAGCCGACGATCAGTACGCTGGCGACAATCATCGTGCGCCGCGTGCCCCAACGGTCGCCATAGCGCGCCGACAGCGGGATGCCCAGCGCGAAGAACAGCATGCCGGCCATCTGCATCAGCAGGAACTGCTCGCGGCTGTAGCCCAGCACCGCGGTGCCATGGCCAAGGCTGAACACCGTCATCAGGTAGAACAGCACGAAGGTGGCGAACGCACCCAGCGTGCCGAGCAGCATCGGTACCGGGTGGTCACGCAGTACCGTCCACATCGGCAACCGCACCGGCGCCTTGCGCTCCAGCGCCTTCTTGAAGTCCGGCGTCTCGTGGATGTTCAGGCGCACCCACAGGCCGAGGCCGACCAGCAGCGCGCTGGCCACGAACGGAATGCGCCAGCCCCACTGCAGGAAGTCGTTCTGGCTCAGGCAGCGGCCGAGCACGAGGAAGATGCCGGCCGACAGCAGGAAGCCGAGCGGTGCGCCCAGCTGCGGGAACATGCCGTACCAGGCGCGCTTGCCCGGCGGCGCATTCTCGGTGGCCAGCAGCACCGCCCCACCCCACTCGCCGCCCAACCCCAGGCCCTGGCCGAAACGGCACAGCGCCAGCAGCGCCGGCGCCCACAGCCCGATCTGCGCATGGGTCGGCAGCAGGCCGATCAGCACCGTGGACAGGCCCATGGTCAGCAGCGCGGCGACCAGGGTGGCCTTGCGGCCGATGCGGTCGCCGAAATGGCCGAACACCGCCGAGCCGACCGGACGCGCGATGAACGCCACCGCGAAGGTCGCCAGTGACTGCAGCAGGGCCGCCTGCTCACTGCTGTCCGGAAAGAACAGGTGCGGGAACACCAGCACGGCGGCCGTGGCGTAGATGTAGAAATCGAAGAATTCGATGGTGGTGCCGATCAGGCTGGCCAGCAGGACACGACGGGGGGAATTCACGGGCGGCGCGGCAGCAGTGATCGTCGACATCGGCAACACGGGTAACGGCGGATCGCCCGATTCTGCCACGGGCCGATGGCCGCACGGGACGATGGTTTCAGCCGACACCGATGCCAACGGAATTTTTCCGGCCGCCGGCTAGGCTGCGCCACCGGTCCCTGCATGGATGCCTTGCCCATGGCTGCAGTTGCGTTGTCATGCTCCGATTCGCCGAAGCTGCCGCGCATGGCGGCGTGGCTGGTGGTACTGCTGGTGCATGGCGGGCTCGCTCTGTGGCTGCTGGACAGCGGCCGGATCGAACTGCGTAGCGGTGAGGGCCCGCGGATCTCGCTGCATTGGCTGCCACCGGAACCGCCGGCGCCGGTACCTCAACAGCCCGCCTTGCCCTCCACAAAGATGACGCGTCCGGCCGCATCGATGATGCCCCGCCCTGCCCCGGTTGCACAGGCAGAGAGCGCCCTGCCTGCCGCGGGGAACGTGGCTGCAGTGGCGCCACTGATCCTGAGCCTGCCTGCGGGCAGCATCGACGGCGGTGACGGCATCAGCGCAGCTGGCGTGGCGCCGCGCCTGATCGGTCGGCGCGAGGTCCATCCTGCGTTCGGGCCTCGCCGCAATTACTTCCGGATCCGTCGGCAGATGAGCCCCGAGCAGATCGTGCATGGCGTGGCGCAACTGCTGGGGCTTTGGCCGCCGGGATACATCGTCGACCCGTGCGAACTGGGCCGGCAGGACATGGATTACTTCCAGAATGCCGTCGAAGAAGCCGACCGCGACATGCTGCGTGCGGCAGTGCTGCAGGTGAGTGCCCGCTGCCGGTAGCTCGACGGCTGTCTGCCTTCTGTAGAGTCGAGCAAGGCTCGACTGCTCTTCGCGAGAAGCAGTCGAGCAGGGCTCGACGCTACAAAGAGCGAACAGCGGTCAAGCAGCCACGCCGTTACAACTGGATCCAGGTGGCCTTGATCTCGCTGTACTTGTCGAACGCATGCAGTGACTTGTCGCGCCCATTGCCGGACTGCTTGTAGCCACCGAACGGTGCGGTCATGTCGCCACCATCCCAGCCGTTCACCCACACGCTGCCGGCGCGCAGCTGGCGTGCGACACGATGGGCGCGGCCGAGGTCACGTGTCCACAGGCCCGCCGCCAACCCATAGCGGCTGTCATTGGCCACGCGCACTGCCTCCGCTTCATCCTCGAAACCAAGTACCGCCAGCACCGGGCCGAACACCTCCTCGCGTGCCAACGCGTGGTCCGGACGCACCTGGTCGAACACCGTGGGCTGCACATAGCAGCCGCCGGCCTCCACCTCGGCCCGATGGCCGCCGAGCAGCAGGCGGGCGCCCTCGCCTTCGGCCCGTGCGATATCGGCCAGCACCTTGTCCACGTGCGCGGCATCGACCAGCGCGCCCATCGGTGCATCGGCCTCCAGTGGATGCTGCGGCTGCATATGCTGGCCGTAGGCAATCACCTGGTGCACGAAGTCCTCACGGATCGAGCGCTGCACCAGCAGCCGCGAGCCGGCGGTGCAGACTTCGCCCTGGTTGAAGAAGATGCCCTGCGCCACGGCCTTGGCTGCTACGTCCAGGTCCGGTGCGTCGGCGAACACCAGGTGCGGGCTTTTGCCACCGCATTCCAGCCAGACCCGCTTGAGGTTGGACCGTCCCGCATGCTCCAGCAGCTTCGCGCCGGTGGCGGTGGAACCGGTGAAGGCCAGCACGTCCACATCCATGTGCAGCGCCAACGGTTCACCGACGCGCGTACCGTGGCCTGGCAATACGTTCAGCACGCCGTCCGGCAGGCCCGCCTCAGCGGCCAGCGCGGCCAATCGCAACGCACTCAAGGGCGACCGCTCGGAAGGCTTGAGCACCACCGAATTGCCCATGGCCAGCGCAGGCGCGATCTTCCAGCAGGCCATCAGCAACGGAAAGTTCCATGGCACGATCGCTGCGACCACGCCGGCTGGCTCGCGCGTGACCAGGCCCAGCTCGTGTGGGCCAGTCGGTGCGACTTCGCCGTACAGCTTGTCCACCGCTTCGGCGGTCCAGCGCAGGCAGCGCACCACGCCGGGCAGGTCGATACGGCGTGCGTCGCGCACCGGCTTGCCCATGTCCAGGGTTTCCAGCAGGGCCAACTCATCAGCGTGCTTTTCCACCAATGCCGCCAAGGCCAGCAACACCCGCTTGCGATGGGCCGGGCTGGCCTCTGACCAGTGGCCCGCATCGAAGGCACGCCGCGCTGACCGCACTGCGCGCTCCACGTCCTCTGCATCGCAGTCGGCGACCACCCCCAGCACGCGCCCATCAATCGGGCTGATGCAGTCGAAGCGCGCGCCGCTGGCAGCGTCGGTGTAACGACCATCAATGAAGGCCTGTGCGGGTATCGAAAGCTGCTGGGCCAGCACCTGCCAGTGGCTGCGGTCGGGAAAGTCGGCCATGTCGGGCTCCTCGGAACAGTTTCCCCGGTTATACCGGCGCGGCCGCGACTCCGCCGTGACGTGGCTGCGCTACATTTCCCCCATCGGACCCGATGGAGCTGGCATGAAGCGTTCCGCGAGCGACCTGCACGATCTGGCTACCCAACGCCCGGAGTCATTGGAGGCGTACTGGATGCCGTTCACCGCCAACCGCCAGTTCAAGGCCGCGCCGCGCATGCTGGTACGCGCCGAGGGCATGCACTACGAGGACGTCGACGGTCGCCAGATCCTCGATGGCACCGCCGGCCTCTGGTGCTGCAACGCGGGCCATGCCCGCCCACGCATCGTCGAGGCCATCGTCGAGCAGGCACGCACGCTCGACTACTCGCCGGCCTTCCAGATGGGCTCACCGCCGGCCTTCGCGCTGGCGCAGCGACTGGCCGCATTGGCGCCGACGCCACTGAACCATGTGTTCTTCACCAGCTCCGGCTCGGAGGCGGTGGATACCGCGATGAAGATCGTGCTGGCCTACCACCGCCAGCGTGGCGAGGGCCAGCGCACGCGTTTCATCAGCCGCGAGAAGGCCTACCACGGCGTGGGCTTCGGCGGCATGGCGCTGGGCGGCTTGCCCAACAACCGCAGGGCGTTCGGCCTGCAGCTGGGCGGCGTGGACTACCTGCGCCACACCCTGGACCTGCAGCGCAATGCGTTCAGCAAAGGCCTGCCGCGCCAGGGCGCCGAGCTGGCCGATGACCTGGAACGACTGATCGCACTGCATGATGCCTCAACCATCGCGGCGGTCTTCGTCGAACCCATTGCCGGTTCCGCCGGGGTGATTCTGCCGGCGCCGGGCTACCTGCAGCGCCTGCGCGAGCTGTGCGACCACCACGGCATCCTGCTGGTGTTCGATGAGGTCATCACCGGTTTCGGCAGGGTCGGCATGCCATTCGCCGCACAGCGCTTCGGGGTCACCCCCGACCTGCTGACCTTCGCCAAGGCGGTCAGCAACGGCGCAGTGCCGCTGGGCGGCGTGCTAGCCAGCGACGCGGTGCATGCAACCCTGATGCAGGCACCGCCACAGGCCATCGAGCTGTTCCATGGCTATACCTGTTCGGGGCATCCGCTGGCCTGCGCGGCCGCACTGGCCACGCTGGAGGTCTACGCCGAGGAGCGCCTTTTCGAGCGCGCCATCGAGCTGGGCGAGTACTGGCAGGAACGGCTGCATGCGCTGCAGGGCCTCCCCAACGTGATCGACATCCGCAACTTCGGCCTGGTCGGCGCGGTCGAGCTGGCGCCTCGCCGCGATGCGCCGGGCAGCCGGGGCTACGAGGTCTATCGGCGCTGCTTCCACGACGGCGGGCTGCTGGTGCGCTGTACCGGTGACATCATCGCGCTGTCGCCCCCGCTGATCGTGGACAAGGCGCAGATCGACCAGATCACCGGCACGCTGGGCGAGATGATCCGGGCCACTGCCTGAGCCCTGGCCGGCGGCGGCGAGCGGGTACAATGGGCGGTTCCGCTCCTGCTCGCTGCCGTGCCCATGGATATCGTCGTCAAAGAAGAACTCAAGGCCTATATCGACCCGCTGACTGCGGACGAACATGACGCGCTGGAGCGCAGCATCCTGGCCGAGGGCTGTCGTGACGCGCTGGTCCTGTGGGGCAACGTACTGGTCGACGGCCACAACCGCTTCGGCATCTGCCAGAAGCATGGCCTGCCCTTCAACACCGTACAGAACACCCGCTTCCAGAGCATGGAAGACGTGCACCTGTGGATGATCGAGCAGCACCTGGGCCGTCGCAGCGTGTCCGACTTCCAGCGCGGCGTGCTGGCGCTGCGCAAGCGCGACATCCTGGCCGCCCGCAAGCAGATCGAGCAGGCGCAGCTGCAGCGCGAGAGCGATGGCACTGCCGACGCCACCGATGAGGCCGGTGAAGACAGCCCGCCGTGGGAGCCGGCGCCGAAGATCAGCCGCGCCGAGCTGGCCCGCGAAGCCAAGCTGAGCACCAGCCAGGTTGGCATGATCGAGCGCATCCACGCCCAGGCCGCGGCCGAGGTGGTGGAAGCGGTCAAGGCCGGCGTGATCTCGATCAGCGCCGCCGCCGCCGTGGCTGACCTGCCGGAAGAAGAGCAGCGCGCCGCCGCCGCCGGTGGCAAGGACGAGCTGAAGCAGGCCGCCAAGCGCGTGCGCGAGTCCAAGCGCAAGCCGCGTGCGCCGAAGCCGGAAGCAGCCGAGATGGATTTCGAGGAGGCAGATGAGGACGAGATCGCCAGCCGCGATGCCGAGGTGCTGTCGGCGCTGGAGCAGCTGGGCGAGGACGCACCAGCGCTGCGCCGTCGGGTGGTCGCGCTGACCCGCGAGAACGACACCCTGCGCGCGCAACTGGCCGCGCTGCGCAAGCAACTGGAAGCGCTCTGAACCAAGGGGTAGTGCCGGCCGCTGGCCGGCAACGCCATGAACGTATCGGGTGCGTTGAGGTTGCCGGCCAGCGGCCGGCACTACCAGATGCTCATGCCGTGCCGGTTAGACTTCCGGCATGACGTCTGCCAACGACCCGCGCCGCGCTCAGCTGCGGCGCCTGAAAGCCCTCGCGCTGGGCCTGCTGCTGTTGATGCTGGCCGGTTTCGCGGTCAGCCACTGGCAGGGCGAGCGCGGCATCTGGGCCTGGGTTTCGGCGTTCTGCGAGGCCGCAGCCGTGGGCGCACTGGCCGATTGGTTCGCCGTGGTCGCGCTGTTCCGCCGGCCGATGGGCCTGCCGATCCCGCACACCGCGATCATCCCGCGCAGCAAGGAACGCATCGGCGACAGCCTTGCGCTGTTCGTGCGCGACCAGTTCCTGGAGCCGGGCGTGCTGCTGGCCAAGCTGCAGGTGTTCGATCCGGCCAGCCGCCTCGGCAGCTGGCTGGCCGACCCGGCACGCTCGCGCATGCTGGCCGACATGGCCCGCGGCTGGGCGCTGCAGGCACTGGATTTCTTCGACGAAACCGCCGTGCGCCGGCAGCTGCACGGCTTCGTTGTGCAGCAGTTGCGGCAGTGGAATGCCGCTGCCACTGCCGGTGAACTGCTGGCCCTGCTGACCGCCGATGGTCGCCACCAGCGCGTGCTGGACGAAGGCCTGCAGCGGCTGGGCCGCTGGCTCGAGCAGCCCGAGGTGAAAGAACGCGCCTCGCAGCTGATCGTGCGTTACATCCAGCGCGAATGGCCGACGCTGTCGAGCACGGTGAACTGGGTCAAGCCGATTGACGAGATCGGCGACAGCCTGGCCGAGCGCTTGGCCCGCGCGGTACTGGAAGAGCTGCAGCAGGTACTGGCCGAGCCGCAGCATCCGCTGCGCCAGGACTACGAGAGCTGGCTGCAGAATTACGTGCAGCGCCTGCGCGAGGACCCGGCCCTGGCCGAGCGCATCGAACAGCTCAAGCAGGAAATGATCGACCATCCGGCCCTGCAGGACTACGTGCAGGGGTTGTGGGCGCGCATCCACGCCAGCCTGCGCGCGGACCTGCAGCGCGAGGACTCGGCGCTGGTCGGCCACCTGCAGCGCAGCCTGGGTTCGCTCGGTGCCAGCCTGCAGGCCGACCCGGCGCTGCGCGAGGCCCTCAACCAGCACCTGCTGGAAGGCGCGCAACGCCTGACCGGCCGCCTGCGCGAAGGCGTGACCACGCATATCGCGCAGACCGTGAAGGGCTGGGACGAGCGCCATCTGGTGGAACAGCTGGAACTGAGCGTGGGCCGCGACCTGCAGTTCATCCGCTTCAACGGCACCCTGGTGGGTGGCCTGATCGGCCTGCTGCTGCATGCGGCGACAGTGGTGTTCAGGTTCTAGGCCTCAACGCGCCCCTCGGGTCATCACGCTTGATTCATAAAATGCGAATGCCTATCATTTACTGATCGGTTGTACGCTTAGCCAATCGGGTGCGGAAGACGCACCCATCGCCCGTGTACATCCCCGACCTCTGAACTGCCCGTCTGCGCGGGCCGTGCTTTGTCGATGGGACACGCTGGGCAACATGCGCAGGGCGCAAGGGGGCCGCGGACGCGTTCCATCCCCTCTCCTACCTGCAGGAATGCCGTGGACCGCTCGCCCGCAACCGCCAGCCCCCGCACCTTCTTTTCCAACCCGCGCTGGGGCGTGCTGTCACGCTCGTTGGCCGCGATCTTCGGCGGTTACGCACTGGCCTCGATGACCAGCGTGTTCTGCGCCGTGGCCCTGCCCGGCGCACGTGGCCAGACCGTGCTGACCGGCATGCTGCTGGCCATCCTGGTCGCCGCCTGTGCGGCACTGTGGGCATTCGCCACCCGCAGCGCGCTGCGCGCCTGGGTCGGCATCCTCGCGCCCGCGCTGCTGATGGCCGCCATTGCGCGCCTGATGGGGGCCTGGGCATGAAGAACGGATTCCGCCAGTCGATGGCCTGGCTGCACACCTGGACCGGGCTGCTGGTTGGCTGGTTGCTGCTGCTGATCTTCATGGCTGGCACGGCCAGCTACTACCGCGAGGAAATCAGCCGCTGGATGCGGCCGGAACTGCCGTCCAGCAACGTCAGCATCGACGTCGCCGCACAGCGCGCGGTGGACTACCTGCAGGCCAACGCCGCGCAGGCCGAAAACTGGTTCGTCACACTGCCGCAGCCGCGCAACCCGGCCATGCAGATGTTCTGGCGGTTGCCGCCGGAACTGGCCGATCCCAGCCGTGGCCGCCGCGGTGGCTTCGGCGACGCCACGCTGGACCCCAACACCGGCCAGGCATTGAAGGCGCGCGAGACCCGCGGCGGCGACTTCTTCTACCGCCTGCACTTCGACCTGCACTACATCCCGGTGCTGTGGGCACGCTATCTGGTCGGCTTCTGCGCGATGTTCATGCTGGTGGCGATCATCACCGGCATCATCACCCACAAGAAAATCTTCAAGGACTTCTTCACCTTCCGCAAGGACAAGGGCCTGCGTTCCTGGCTTGATTTCCACAACGTCAGCGCGGTGATGGCCCTGCCCTACCACGCGATGATCACCTACACCGGCATTGTGACGTTGATGATCATGTACCTGCCGTGGGGGGTGAAGGTGGCCTACCCGCAGGACGAGGACGCGTTCTTCTTCGAGGCCTTCGGCGGCCTCCCGGAAGTGACCGCGCCCGCCGAGGGCCACGCCACGCCGTTGCCGATCGCACAACTGCTGGACAGCGCGCGCGCGCATTGGCACGGCGTGGAGGTGGCCGGCTTCACCGTGTCCAATCCGGGCGCGGCCAATGCGGTGATCGACATCCGCCAGCGCGACGGCAAGCGCCTGTCCATCGACACCCCGGCCGTGCGTTACGACATGGTCAGCGGTGCTCTGCTTGAGGAAACGCCGCCTTCCGGCGGTGCCACCGCCACTCGCGGCGTGCTGTACGGCCTGCACCTGGCGCGTTTTGCCGACTGGGGCCTGCGTGCACTGTTCTTCCTGTCCGGCCTGGTCGGCTGCCTGATGGTGGCCAGCGGCGTGGTGCTGTGGGCGGTGAAGGAACGGCCCAGGCACGCCAAGAGTGGCCGCACCGGCTTCGGCCTGCGCCTGGTCGATGCGCTGAACATCGGCACCGTGGCCGGCCTGCCGATCGCCTTCGCCGCCTACTTCTGGGGCAACCGCCTGCTGCCGCTGGACATCGCCGAGCGCTCGAGTGCGGAGGCCAACGTGTTCTTCTACGCCTGGGCCGGCGCGCTGCTGGCCGCCTTCATCTGGCCGAAGCGGATGATGTGGGCGTGGCAGCTCTACCTGGGCGCGGCCGCGTTCGCACTGGTACCGGTGGTCAATGCGCTGACCACGCATGCGCACCTGGGCAACACCCTGCGCAACGGCGACTGGATATTGGCTGGCTTCGATCTGTCGATGATCGCGTTCGGCGCGATGCTGGCGCTGTGCGGTTGGCGCATGCAGCGCTGGACGCCACCGCTGAGTGCGGCCGAGAAGAAGAAGCGTGCGGCCGCTGCGGCTGCGCCGAAGGCATCGGTGAACACTGCAGACGCGGCCGAAGCGGAGGCCAGCGCATGATGCTGCTGGCGCTGACCCTGTCGTTCTCTGCGTTTACTGCGCTGTCGCTGGCGATGGAAAAGCACCAGCACGATCTGCACGGCAAGGCTGCAGCCCCCCCGGCACGGCGCACGCAGTGGCGGGTACTGGGCTGGGTACTGCTGGCGGTAGCGTTCGCACTGTGCGTGGCCGACCACGGCTGGGCGATGGGCCCGGTGCTGTGGCTGGGCACGATGACACTGGGCGGTCTGGCGCTGTCATTCGGGTTGTATCCGTACCAGCCGAAGTGGATCGTGCCACTGGCGATCGCGCTGCCGGTGTTGGGGCTGGTGGTGGCGTTGCTGTAACCGGGCCACCGGGGTCGGATCCCTTTCGCGAAGCGCAAGGGCTCTGACCCCTGGTACGTAGATCCAGATGGGGTCAGAGCCCCTGCGCTTCGCGCAGGGGATCCGACCCCGGGCGTCGTGTTACCCCAACCGCTTCAGCTCCCACGCGCGATGGATGCGCGCGTTGCGTTCGAAGTCCGGCCCGATGGTGCGCGCGGTGATCTCGCGGCACTGGGCAAATTCGGCAATGGCGTTTTCTTCCAGCTTGAAGCGGCGGAAGTTGTTCGAGAAGTACAGCACGCCCCCCGGGGCCAGCCGCGCCACCGCCGCACGCAGCAGCTTCAGCTGTTCGCGCTGCACGTCGAAGTCATCGGCGCGTGCGGAGTTGGAGAAGGTCGGCGGGTCACAGAAGATCACGTCGTACTGGCCACGGTCGCCTTCCAGCCAGGCCATCGCATCGGCCTGCACCAGAAGGTGCTGGTTGCCGCCCTGCCCGTTCAACGCCAGGTTGTCGTAGCACCACTGCAGGTAAGTGGCCGACAGGTCGACGCTGGTGGTGCTGGCGGCACCAGCCACGGCGGCCTGCACGCTGGCCACGCCGGTGTAGCAGAACAGGTTGAGGAAACGCTTGCCACGCACCTGCTCGGCCATCATCCGGCGCAGCGGGCGATGGTCGAGGAACAGGCCGGTATCAAGATAGTCGAACAGGTTCACCTGCAGCAGTGCATTGTTCTCGCGCACTACGATGAATTCATCTCGCTGCTCGAAGCGGCCGTACTTGCTGCCGCCCTTGCCGCGCTCGCGCGACTTCATCGAGACCTGCTCCGGCGGCACGCCGAATACTTCGCGCGCGGCGGCCAGCAGTTCGTTGCGGCGGCGGCGCACGTCGTTCTCGGGAATCGCGGCCGGTGCGGCGTATTCCTGCACGTGCAGGAAGGTACGGCGCTTGCCACCGTCTTCCTCGTAGACGTCGATGGCGGCCGCGTATTCCGGCAGGTCGGCGTCATAGGCACGGAAGCAGGTGATGTGCTCGCGGGCGCGCCAGCTCTTGAACTTCTTCAGGTTCTTGCGCAGGCGATTGGCCACCATCTGCGCACCTTCGCTCAGCTCGCGCGGTTGTGCCGGATCACGGCCCGGCACGGCAATCGGATCGCAGACGATCAGCGCGCATTCCAGCGCACCGTTGAACATCTGGTACTTCTTGCTGGCGCGCAGGCCGGTGGCGAAGGCCAGCTCGTCGTTGCCGCACAGCAGGCTGGCACGCCACTGCGGCACCGCCTTCTGCAGGGCGGTGCCCAGTGCGCGGTACAGCGCCGGATCGGCGGCCAGGCGCTCGTCGTACGGCGGGTTGCAGACCACCGCACCGATCTCCTGCTCCGGCGCGGCCAGGTCGGCCACATCGGCACGGGTGAAGCGGATCGCATGAGCGACGCCCGCGACCTCGGCATTCTCGCGTGCCGCCTGGATCGCGGTCGGATCGATGTCGCTGCCGTGGATGACCGGCTTCAGCGCGGCCAGGCCAGCGGCCTCGCGATCGCGTGCTTCGCTCTGGAGGGTCTTCCAGGCCGCTTTGTCGAAGCCCAGCCAACGGCTCGGCGGCAGGCTGCCGTGGCGCATCAGGCCCGGGGCGACGTCGGCGGCCATCAGCGCGCCTTCGATCAGCAGCGTGCCGCTGCCGCACATCGGGTCCAGCAGGCCGCCACCGGCGGCGTGCAGGCGCGGCCACTGCGCGCGCAGCAGCAGCGCGGCGGCCAGGTTCTCCTTCAGCGGCGCCTCGTGAGCAGCACCGCGCCAGCCACGGCGGTGCAGCGGGCCACCGCCGAGGTCGATCGACAACGAAGCGCGGCCCTTGCGCAGCGACAGGTTGACGCGCACATCGGGCAGATCGGTGTTGACCGAGGGACGCTCCAGGCCTTCATCGCGCATGCGATCGACGATGGCGTCCTTGATCCGCTGCGCGGCGAAGCGGGCATGGGTGATCTTGTCGCCGGACACGTGTGCGTCCACCGCCAGGGTCATCTCCGGCTTGATGTGCTCATGCCACGGCAGCGCACGCACGCCGTCGTACAGAGCCTGCTCGTCCGGGCAGTCGAACTCGTCGATCGGCCACAGCACGCGGCTGGCCAGGCGCGACCACATCACGATCCGCAGCGCCTGCTCCAGTTCGCCCTCGGCGTTGACGCCAGCAATGGTGGCAGTGGCCTTGCCAAGGCCCAGGGCCGACAGTTCATCGGCGAGCAGGTATTCCAGGCCCTTGGCGCAGGAGACGAAGAATTTCACGGGGTCGGTTCGCAGGTGGTCGGGCGCGGCACAGGGGCCGGGCCGGTCGGAAAGGAGGGCCGTAGTCACGGCCGGCAGGCCCGCGCCAGGGGCGGCGGGCCTGCCATTGTAGTCAATGCGGGCGGGCGCGCCGTGCGCCCGGGCTTCACAGTTGCCGCAACAGGCGCTCGAAGGCCTGCGCGGA
The DNA here is from genome assembly GCF_059367915.1 of Stenotrophomonas sp. YJH_SMC_19. NCBI lineage: Bacteria > Pseudomonadati > Pseudomonadota > Gammaproteobacteria > Lysobacterales > Lysobacteraceae > Stenotrophomonas > Stenotrophomonas sp. YJH_SMC_19. The sequence continues at coordinate 43,586 of NZ_JCAFRI010000012.1, read as the reverse complement.
GGCCTCCACGTGGCGTTCCAGGCGGTGGCCGTCGTCGACCAGCAGCAGCTGCGCCGAACGCGCCTGCGCCCAGGCGATGACCCCGGCGGCCGGGACCACATCGTCATGCCAGGCCTGCACCACGGTGGTCGGCACGGCGGCGGCATCCAGCGCCGGCATTGGGCCCATGGTGGTCGGCGGCACCATCAGGAACAGGCCGGCCACCGGCACCTGCAACGAGGCGATGGCGGAGATGTAGGCGCCCAGGCTGGAGCCGGCCAGCACCACCGGCCCCTGCCGGGCAGCGATGGCGGCGCGCTCGACCAGGCGGCGCAGGCGGGTCGGCACGTCGCCCACCCGGCTGACCTCGCTCATCGCGTCCAGGTCGGTGTAGTCGGGGCGCTCGTGGGTCCAGCCCAGGCGCTGTGCCACCTCGGCCAGCGCGGTGACCTTGGTCGCTTCCGGGCCGCTCTCAAAGCCGTGGGACAGGATGCAGTGGCCGCGGCTCATGCGTGCGCTCCGTGGGCGCGGGCCAACCAGGAAAGAGAAGGCAGGTTCATGCCGCAATGCTAGCATCGCCGGATGCCCAACCCGCTCCTGCCCGGCCTGCAGCTGCAGCCCCTGCCCTACGAAGACCGCCTGCCACTGCGCGACCCGGCCACGCTGGAGATGGTGGTGATCCACTGCACCGAGTTGCCCGACCTGGCGATGGCCCGCGAGTACGGCGAGCGTGTGCTGTACGACAGTGGTGCCGGCAACAGCGGGCATTTCTACATCGACCGCGATGGCAGCGTGGTGCAGTACGTGGCACCGGAACGGGTGGCCCACCACGTGCGCGGCATGAACGCGCATACGCTGGGTATCGAACTGGTCAATACCGGGCGCTACCCGCACTGGTTCGACAGCCGTCACCAGGCGATGGACGAGGCCTACACCGAGGCGCAGCTGGAAGCGCTGGAGCGGCTGCTGCTGGCGCTGGTGGCACGCTATCCGTCGCTGCAGCGGATTGCCGGGCATGACCAGCTGGATCGGGAGCAGGTGCCGGCCAGCGATGATCCGACGCTGATGGTGGCGCGCAAGCGTGATCCGGGGCCGTTGTTCCCGTGGGCGCGGGTGCTGGCGAAGGTGCCACTGCAGCCGGTTGGGTAAGCGGCAGGGCTGCGCCCTGCACCCGCAGAAGCAACGTCAACGTCAACGTCAACGTCAACGTCAAGAGCTGGCATTCCGGGGGATGGCGGAGTGGGTCCGGTTGCGGGGGACGCCGTAAACCCGTCCATGGGGGCTTGGCCGCGGCATCCATGCCGCGGACACCCCCGCAACCGGCCCCACCCCGCCTTCGACAGATTTCTGCCGCTGTTGGTGGGTGCCGACCTTAGTCGGCACGGAGTCGGATCCCGTTGCCACGCAACGGGCTCTGACCCCGATTTACGCTCGATGCGGTCAGAGCCGTTGTCCGTTGGAAAACGGATCCGACCCCGCGCTTCTCAGGCGCCGGTCGCCACCGGGCGGCTGCTGTCGCTCACCCAACCGCTCCAGGAGTCGGCGTAGATGCGTGCGCCGCTCAGGCCTGCGCTTTCCATCGCCAGCAGCAGGTGGCAGGCGGTCACGCCGGAGCCGCACATCAGCACCACCTGCTGCGGATCACGGTTCCCGATCACACCCTGCAGCTCGACGCGCAGTTCCTGTGCATCGCGCAGCCGGCCGTCGGCCACGTTCAACGCAAACGGACGGTTGACCGCGCCGGGTACGTGGCCGGCGACCGGGTCCAGCGGCTCGACTTCGCCGCGGAAGCGTTCGCCCGCGCGTGCGTCGACCAGCCAGCCCGGCGCGTGCTTCAGGCGTGCGCTGATCTCCCCGGCATTGGCGATCTGGGCGGTGTCGAAACGGCCCAGGTAAGCCGGCAGCGCGGTCACCTCGTCCGGCCCCGTCGCCAAAGGTTGCCCTGCGGCCTGCCACGCGGCGATACCACCATCGAGCACGGCCACCTTGCTGTGCCCGATCAGGCGCAGCAGCCACCACAGGCGCGAAGCGGCCATGCTGCCGTCGCTGCCGTCGTAGACCACCACCTGCGTGTCAGGACCGATACCCCACTGGCCGAGCTTCGCGGCGAAGGCATCGCTGTCCGGCAGCGGATGGCGACCATGGCCGACGCGCGACAGATCGGACAGGTCACGATTCAGATCGGCATACACCGCACCCGGGATATGACCTGCCAGGTAATGGCCGCTACCCGCCTGCGGATCGGCCAGCGAGGAACGCGCATCAACCACGCGCACCGCGGTGCTGGCGGTGGCGCGTGCGTCGACCACGCGGATGCCCTCGCCCAACGCGGCAGCCAGGGTGGCGACATCGACCAGGGTGGTCCACGGCGGATCGATCGGGTTCATTGCACTTGCTCCAGGCGGCGACGCAGGTTGTAGAGAATGGCCGCGGTGGCGCCCCAGATGCGCTGGCCGGGCCAGCTGTACTCAAGGACGTGACGGATGCGGCCGCGATGGTTGATTTCGACCTGGCGCAGGTTGTCCGCCGCCATCAGGTAGTCCAGCGGCACCTCGAACACCTCGGCCACTTCGCTGGGCTGCGGCACCGGCACGAAGTCCGGATCGACCACCGCCACCACCGGGGTGACCCGATAGCCGGTGATCGTCACGAAGGGATCGAGATAGCCCAGCGCCTGCACCTGGCCCGGAGCCAAGGCGATTTCTTCCTGGCTCTCGCGCAATGCTGCCGCCAGGGCGTCGCGGTCGTCGGGCTCGGTGCGGCCGCCGGGGAATCCGACCTGGCCACCGTGCGTGCGCAGGGTTTCGGTGCGACGGGTGAGGATCACCTGCGCGCCACTGGCGCGCGGCACGATTCCCGCGAGCACGGCCGCTTCCACCGGAGGCCCGGGCGGCAGCAGATCGATCAGTTCACTGCGGTTCCAGCCATCGCCGGCCGGCGGATCGGCCAACGGATGCAGCGCGCGCATCAAACGTTCGTGGTCGGCCAGCGAGCCGCGCAGTGATTGCTGGAGCTGCGCCCGCAACGGCTGCACGCGATGCAGGATGCGACTGCGTTCGTCGTTGCTCATCGACGACCACCGTGCGATTTCATCGATATGACGTCCGCAGCCGGTGCACTGCCGGTGCGGATCCAGCGTGCACACGCCGATGCAGGGACTTGCGACAACACGCGCCGTTTCTTCCATTGTTTGCACCCGGCAACAGTAGCGCGAAAGGGCTGAATTTGCGCGGGTGGGCCGGTCGGACGGTAGAGTCGACTGTCAGTCGACTCGCGCGCGCAGCGGGCGTTTCCCCGATGTGACCCAAGAGCAGTCGACTGACAGTCGACTCTACCGTCAGGCACTGCGCAAACAAAAACGCGCCGGTGGAATCACCGGCGCGTTTGGTTTACTGCTTCGATTTACTTGACGCTGACCAGCTTGATCTCGAACTGCACAGCCACGTTCGGCGGGAACGGGGTGCGCGGGTCCGCACCGTAGGCCTGGTCCGGCGGCAGGGTGACTTCCCACTTCGAGCCGGCCGGCATCTGCAGCAGGGTCTCGCGCATGGCCTTCATTTCGACTTCGCTGACCTTGATCGACGGGATCTGCTGGGCCGGGCGGGCTTCGGTCGGGCGCTGGCCGTACGGGAACGGACCGGCCACTTCCAGCTGCACGGTGCTGGCCTGGGTCGGCTTGGCACCCTTGCCGGCTTCGATCACGCGGTACTGGACGCCGCTCGGCAGCGACTGCACGCCGGCCTTGGCCTTGTTCGCCGCGATGAACTGATCGCTCTTGGTCTTGTTTTCGGCAGCAGCCTTCTCGTACTCGGCCTTGGCAGCCTGGGCACGGCCCTGCTCGCGCTTCTGGAACGCTTCAACGGCCGGCTTCAGCTGCTCGGCGGTGATCGCCGGCTGCTTCTTGGCGTAGGCATCCTGCAGGCCCTTCACCACCGAGTTGATGTCCAGCTGCTCACCACGACCGGTCAGCTCCGCCAGGTTGTTGCCGTAGTCGTAACCGAAGTAGTAGCTCAGCTTGCCCTTTTCGGACGAGACGTCCTGGGCGAAGGCATTGCCCGTCAGGGCCAGGGCCGCGACGGCGACCGCGATAGAACGCAACTTCATCAAACAGTTCTCCAGGGGTGGTAACTCAGGGACGTTCTGCGCCGCCCTGAGGCGACGGGTTAGGATAACGGGCGCAACGTGTAACCGCTACTCACGATGCAGGCTATGACCCGTCTGCGTTCGCGGAGTTCAATATCACTTTTTTTTAACGTTCCAGGAGTTTCCCCGTGGCCGATGCCCTGATCGCTGTCACCGACGACGGCGCCATCCGCACCGTGACCGTCCAGCGCCCGGACAAGCTCAACGCCCTGAACGCCGCGACCCTGCAGGCCCTGGCCGAGGCCTTCAGCGCCGCCGCCGCAGACCCGGAGATCCGCGTGGTGGTGCTGACCGGTGCCGGCCCGAAGGCGTTCGTGGCTGGCGCTGACATCGCCGAGATGAACACACTCAGCGCGGTTCAGGGACGTGATTTCTCGCTGCTGGGCCAGGCCCTGATGCGCCAGATCGAGCGCATGCCCAAACCGGTCATCGCGCGCGTGAACGGTTTTGCCCTGGGCGGCGGCCTGGAACTGGCCATGGCCTGCCACCTGCGCATTGCCGCCGATACCGCCAAAGTCGGCCAACCGGAAATCAATCTTGGGCTGATTCCCGGCTTCGGCGGCAGCCAGCGCCTGCTGCGCCTGTGCGGCCGCGCCGCCACCTTGGAGCTATGCCTGCTGGGTGCACCGATCAATGCCGCACGTGCGCTGGAACTGGGGATCGTCAACGAGGTGGTACCGGCCGACGCGCTGGACAACCGCGTGCAGGACATCGCCCGGCAGCTGGCACGCTCGGCGCCGCTGGCCCTGCGCGGCCTGCTCGATGCGGTGCACGTGGGCGGCGAATGCAGCCTGGAAGCCGGGCTGGAATACGAAAGCGCACAGTTCGGCCTGCTGTTCGCCACCGAGGACATGCGCGAGGGAACCAGCGCCTTCCTGCAGCGCCGCCCGCCGGCCTTCCAGAACCGCTGACGCCATGGCATCCCGACCCAACCCCGCGCAGCTGTTTGCCCGGGTCCAGGCAGACGATCTCGACGGCGCCCTGCAGGCCGGGCTGATGGACTATGTCGCCCGCGCCGACGACGCGCAGTTGCTGCCCGGCCACCCGGAACTCCCGCAGCGGTTGCAGCAGGCCCAGCAGCAGCTTCAGGCCGCCTGGGCGGCACGCGAACGCTACCGCGCCCGTGCGGTGCGACTGGCCCGCCGCGAAGCCGAACGCGACGCGCGGCGCACGCCCGCCCCGGCGCCGGACGTGAAGCCCGCCCTCCCCGCCGCGGCCGCCGCCATCCTCGCCCGGGCCAAGGCCCGCGCCAGCGGCAAGGAGCAGTAATGGCGACCACGAAGAAGACCGCACGCGCCCCGGCGCGGCGTGGCGGCACGATGCCGCGCGCCGACGTGGTGGAGATGTTCACGCGCCTGCGCGAACTCAACCCGCACCCGAAGACCGAACTGGAGTACAGCTCGCCGTTCGAGCTGCTGGTGGCGGTGGCGCTGTCGGCGCAGGCCACCGACGTCGGCGTCAACAAGGCCACGCGCCGCCTGTTCCCGGTGGCCAACACGCCGGCGAAGATCCTCGCGCTTGGCGAAGAAGGACTGAAGCAGTACATCGCCACCATCGGCCTGTTCAACGCCAAGGCGAAGAACGTGATCGCGACCTGCGCGATCCTGCTGGAAAAGCATGGTGGTGAAGTGCCGCGCGATCGCGATGCGCTGGAAGCACTGCCGGGCGTGGGCCGCAAGACCGCCAACGTGGTGCTCAACACCGCCTTCGGCGAGCCGGTGATGGCGGTGGACACGCATATCTTCCGCGTCTCCAACCGTACCGGCCTGGCCCCGGGAAAGAATGTGCGCGAAGTGGAAGACAAGCTGGTGAAGGTGATCCCCGCCGAATTCCTGCTCGACGCGCATCACTGGCTGATCCTGCACGGACGTTATGTGTGCAAGGCGCGCAAGCCGGATTGCCCGGGATGCGTGATCGCCGATCTGTGCCGGTTCAAGGACAAGACCCCGGCCGAGTGACGGCCGCATCCATGCAGGGCGTGGATCGACTGCAACCAAGGCGCAATCCGGGCGTCATACGCAAGCGGGTTCAATGGCAGGCCCTGCCGTGACGGGGCCTGCGGTGGATGTCTGCCGCGCGTGAACTGTCACATTTACGCAATCTTTACCTTCTAGCCTGCGCGCATCTTCCCACCTGCCTGCAAGGCTCCTCTCCATGAAACTGCATCACCAACTCCTGACGGTGGCCGTGGCTGCTGCGCTGTATGTGCCGGCTGCACACGCCGAAGTCGCCATCGACGTGATCGGCGGTTCGGAAATCACCTTCGAAGGCCTGGTCCAGGCCGATGGCAACTGGTTCCACAACGATGTGGTCGACCTCAACGGTGGCGACGCCGGCAACGGCAAGAACAGCGAATTCGAACTGCGTCGCGCCGAGCTGGTGCTGAAGGGCAAGGGCCCGGGCAACGTGGAGTGGGTGGTCGGCTATGACGCCAAGGCCGACAAGTTCCTCGACACCAACGTGAAGTACAAGCTGCTGGGCAACGCCAACCACTTCCTGCAGCTGGGCCAGTTCAAGCAGCCCAACAGCCTGGAAGAACTGTCCAGCACCAAGAACAACGATTTCATTTCCAAGGCAGCGGTCACCAACACCTATGCCATCGCCCGCCGCCTGGGCGGCGCGTACAGCTACGGCCAGGACAACTGGTCGGTGACTGCCAGCGCCTTCGGCCGCGAGCTGACCCGCAACCTGGCCCACGGCAGCGGCTACGGCGCGCGTGGCACCTGGGCCCCGATCAATGAAAAGGGCCAGGTCCTGCACTTCGGACTGAGCTACGTCAACTACGACACCGACGCCGACACCCTGCGCGTGCGTGCACGTCCGAATGCCGACCTCGCCACGGCCCGCCTGGTCGACAGCGGCAACCTGACCGACACCGACCGCGTCAGCACCATCGGTGCCGAAGCGATGTACTTCCAGGGCCCGTTCAAGGCCCAGGCCGAGTACTACACCAGCAAGGCCAAGCGCTACGACCACGACAACTACACCAGCGACGGCTATTACATCAGCGGCGTGTGGAACGTCACCGGCGAGACCTGGAGCTACAAGGGCGGCACCCCGGGCACCGGCCTGCCGAACAACCCGGCCGGCGGCCAGTGGCAGCTGGGCGTGCGCTACGACCACATGGACCTCAATGACGGCAACCTCGCCGCCAACCCGGTTGCCGGTCGCCCGCCGATCGTCGATGGCGTGCTGGGTGGCAAGATGGACATCTGGACCGTTGGCGCCAACTGGTACCTGCGTTCCAACTTCAAGCTGATGCTCAACTACGTGATGGTCGACAGCAAGAAGTACAGCTCAACGGCGCGCGGTTTCGTCAATGATGATCCCAACATCCTGGAAGCCCGCGCGCAGTTCTTCTGGTAAGTCCAGCCCCCTGCGTTGACCCGCGAAGGCACGGCCCCGGCCGTGCCTTCGTCGTTGCATCGATAGCCGCGCTGCCCTGCCGGCGCAGCGGACGTGACATCGCTCATGACGCGTGTCACGCCCGCGTCATATGACAGACGCGGGGGTGTCACGCAACCGTTATGGAATGTGCACCGAAACGTCGGGCAACCGCCCTTCGACCACCACCCCAGGAGTCTTCCCGTGATCCACGCCTTCAAATCGCGCGCCGCTGTCGCCATCCTGGCGGCATCGTCCGTGTTCGCCGCCAACGCCGCCGACATCACCGGGGCGGGCGCATCGTTCATCTACCCGGTCATGTCCAAGTGGTCGGCCGACTACAGCGCCGCAACCGGCAACAAGGTCAACTACCAGTCCATCGGTTCCGGCGGCGGCATTGCCCAGATCAAGGCCAAGACCGTTGATTTCGGCTCTTCCGATGCGCCGCTGAAGCCGGAAGACCTGGCTGCTGCAGGCCTGGCGCAGTTCCCGTCGGTGATCGGTGGCGTGGTGCCGGTGGTCAACGTGGCCGGCATCGCGCCGGGCGCGCTGAAGCTGGACGGCGCGGTGCTGGCCAACATCTTCCTGGGCAAGATCAAGACCTGGAACGACCCGGCCATCGCCGCGCTGAACCCGGGCGTGACCCTGCCCAACGCCAAGGTCACCGTCGTGCATCGTTCGGACGGCTCGGGCACCACCTTCAACTTCGTCAATTACCTGTCCAAGGTCAGCCCGGAGTGGAAGAGCTCGGTCGGTGAAGGCACCTCGGTGCAGTGGCCCGCCGGCATCGGCGGCAAGGGCAACGAAGGTGTTGCCGCCTATGTGAAGCAGATCAAGGGCGGCATCGGCTATGTCGAACTGTCCTACGCGCTGCAGAACAAGCTCTCCTACACCGCGATGAAGAATGCCGCCGGCAAGTTCGTGCAGCCGAGCGACACCTCGTTCGCAGCCGCTGCCGCCAGCGCCGACTGGGCCAACGCCCGCGACTTCTACCTGGTGATGACCAACGCGCCGGGCGCCGAGTCCTGGCCGATCACCGCCACCAACTTCATCCTGGTGCAGAAGACGCCGAAGAATGCTGCCAATGGCAAGGCGACCCAGGAGTTCTTCCGCTGGGTCTACAAGAATGGCGACGCCCAGGCCCGCCAGCTGGACTACGTGCCGCTGCCGGACAGCCTGGTCCGCCAGATCGAGACCTACTGGTCGCAGAACCTGAAGTAAGCAAGCGCGTTCCCCCGCAGGAACGGGGGCGGCGGGTCCTCTCTCCCCCGCCGCTCCCACCCGGGCGCGAGATCCTCGAGATCTCGCGCTCTTCTTGTTTTTGGGGGATGGGTCGTGAAGAGCGCTGGGCCTTCGCTGATCCATGGGGGGTCGGTGGGGTCATGGAAGGCAGGAGCGTTTGTAGAGACGAGCCCACGCTCGGCTGGGTGCTGGAGCGTGCGGACCAACGGTCCGCACCTACCGAGAACAGGGAGCAGTCGAGCATGGCTCAACTCTACAAGGGCCAACCGACCGTCATATCGGTGCGCAGATCGGGGGTTTCCGGGCACCTGCCGGATCGGCGCCAATCCTGTGAAACCCTTGTCAGAACGTGATCCAGGACACCCCTGTCATGGTCGTAATACGGCTGTAACAAAAACATCATTTCATAGCCGCATCCGCCGACCACGTCGGCTCTTCCCCGCTATGGAGTGACCATGAAACTGCACTCGGCCGGCCTCGCCGCCCTTTCCCTGGCCATCGCCCTGGGCCTGTCGGCCTGCGGTGGCGACAAGCAGGCCGCGCAGCAGCCGGCTGCCGACGGCGCCGCCGCCCCGGCCGCTGCCGGTGCCAAGGTGACCGCCGAAGTGTCCGGCGCGGGCGCGTCCTTCATCTTCCCGCTGGTCTCCAAGTGGTCGGCTGACTACAACACCAGCACCGGCGCCAAGATCAACTACCAGTCGATCGGCTCCGGCGGCGGTATTGCCCAGATCAAGGCCGGCACCGTCGACTTCGGTTCCTCCGACAAGCCGCTGAGCAGCGAAGAGCTGGCCCAGGCCGGCCTGGCGCAGTTCCCGTCCGCCATCGGCGGCGTGGTGCCGGTGGTCAACATCGAAGGCCTGGAAGCCGGCAAGCTGCGCCTGAGCGGCGCCCTGCTGGCCGACATCTTCCTGGGCAAGATCAAGACCTGGAACGATCCGGCCATCGTCGCCGCCAACCCGGGCGTGAAGCTGCCGGACGGCAAGATCACCCTGGTCCACCGTTCGGATGGTTCGGGCACCACCTTCAACTTCTCCAACTACCTGTCCAAGGTCAGCCCGGAGTGGAAGAGCAAGGTCGGTGAAGGCACCTCGGTGCAGTGGCCGGACGGCGTCGGTGGCAAGGGCAATGAAGGCGTTGCGTCCTACGTGAAGCAGATCAAGGGCTCGATCGGCTACGTCGAACTGGCTTATGCCCTGCAGAACGGCATGCCGTATACCGCCATGCAGAACGCCGCCGGCAACTGGGTCGAGCCGAGCGCGGAAACCTTCGCCGCTGCGGCCGCCAGCGCCGACTGGGCCAGCGCCAAGGACTTCAACCTGGTCATCACCAACGCCCCGGGCGAGCAGGCGTGGCCGATCACCGCAACCAACTTCATGCTGATGCAGAAGCAGCCGAAGGACGCCAAGCGCAACCAGGACACCCTGGCCTTCTTCAAGTGGGCCTTCGAGAACGGCCAGGCCCAGGCCAACGAGCTGCACTACGTGCCGCTGCCGGCTGAACTGGTCAAGCAGATCGAGGCCTACTGGGCGACCGACCTGAAGTGATGGACCCGACGGTGCCCGCCCCGCGCGGGCACCGCTTGTTCCACGCCGTGCCGCCCCGCCCCTTCCTGGCCCAGCCGTCCCCATGAATGCCATCGCCCAGCCTGTAGCCGCCCCGTCCACGCGTGATGCGCGTGATGCCCGCAACGACAAACTGTTCCGATGGGTGCTGGTCGGCACCGTCATCTTCGTACTGATCGCCCTGGCCTGCGCCGCGCTGTCGATGCTGTGGGGCGGTCGCCATGCCCTGCAGATGCAGGGACTGAGCTTCTTCTTCTCCGCTGACTGGAATCCGGTCGAAAACAAGTTCGGCGCCCTGGCTCCGATCTACGGCACCCTGGTCACCGCTGTCATCGCGATGGTCATCGCCGTGCCGGTCAGCTTCGGCATCGCCTTCTTCCTCACCGAGGTCGCGCCGCGCTGGCTGCGTGGCCCGGTCGGTACCGCCATCGAACTGCTGGCCGGCATTCCCTCGATCATCTACGGCATGTGGGGCCTGTTCGTGCTGGTGCCAGTGATGACCGAGTACGTCACCCCGTTCCTCAACGAGACCCTGGGCGAATGGCCGGTCATCGGCCCGATGTTCCAGGGCCCGCCGCTGGGCATCGGCATGCTCACCGCCGGTTTCGTGCTGGCCATCATGGTCATTCCGTTCATTTCCTCGGTGATGCGCGAGGTGTTCCTCACCGTGCCCACCCGCCTGAAGGAATCGGCCTATGCGCTGGGCTCCACCAAGTGGGAAGTGAGCTGGGACATCGTCCTGCCCTACACCCGTTCGGCGGTCATCGGCGGCATCTTCCTCGGCCTGGGCCGCGCGCTGGGCGAAACGATGGCGGTGGCCTTCGTGATCGGCAACAGCGTGCGCCTGTCGCCGTCGCTGCTGGAACCGGGCACCACCATCGCCGCGCTGATCGCCAATGATTTCGGCGAAGCCACTGAAACCTACCGTTCGGCCCTGCTGCTGCTCGGCTTCGTCCTCTTCATCGTCACCTTCGTGGTGCTGGCCATCGCCCGCCTGATGCTGATGCGCCTGTCCCGCAAGGAGGGCAACTGATGTCCACCACCGCTGATTCGCTGTACCTGCGCCGCCGCATCGGCAACGTTGTTGCGATCACCGCGTCCTGCGCCACCGCCCTGTTCGGCCTGTTCTTCCTGGGCTGGATCCTGTTCACCCTGGCCTCCAAGGGCCTGGCCGGCATCAACTGGGATCTGTTCACCAAGATGACGCCGCCGCCGATGCAGGACGGCGGCCTCGCCAACGCCTTCTTCGGCAGTGCCGTGATGTGTGCACTGGCCATCGGCATCGGCACCCCGCTGGGTGTGCTGGCCGGTACCTGGCTGGCCGAGTATGGCAACGCCCGCAAGGTCGGCACCGTGGTCCGCTTCGTCAACGACATCCTGCTGTCGGCGCCGTCCATCGTGCTGGGCCTGTTCGTGTACACGCTGTACGTGATGCAGACCGGCGGCAACTTCTCGGCGTTCGCCGGTGCGCTGTCGCTGGCCTTCATCGTGCTGCCGGTGGTGGTGCGCACCACCGACGAAATGCTGCGCCTGGTGCCCTCGCAGATGCGCGAAGCGGCCCTGTCGCTGGGCATCCCGCAGTGGAAGGTGATCGTGCAGGTGCTGTACCGCAGCGCGTCGGCCGGCATCATCACCGGCATCCTGCTGGCGCTGGCCCGCATCTCCGGCGAGACCGCTCCGCTGCTGTTCACCGCTTTCGGCAACCAGTACTGGAACAACAACATCTTCCAGCCGATGGCCTCGGTGCCGGTGGTGATGAACCAGTTCGCCGGCAGCCCGTATGAATCCTGGCAGGTGCTGGCCTGGGCCGGTGCCCTGGTGCTGACTGTCTTCGTGTTGCTGGTCAGCCTTGCCGCCCGCGGCATCCTGCTGCGCAACCGTATCTCCCATGACTGACCTTTCCGTGGACAACGCCATGAACGACCTTTCCAACGCCGTGCCGATGCAGCGCATCGCCGTGCCGTCCTCGCACGAGAGCCTGCACACGCCGTCGCCGGTGAAGCTGGCTGCGCGTGGACTGGACTTCTACTACGACAAGTTCCACGCCCTGAAGGGCATCAACCTGGAGATTCCGGAAAAGCGCGTGACCGCGCTGATCGGTCCCTCCGGTTGCGGCAAGTCGACCCTGCTGCGCATCTTCAACCGCATCTACGCGCTGTACCCGAAGCTGGAAGCGCGCGGTGAAGTGCTGCTGGACGGCGAGAACATCCTGTCGCCGAAGTACCCGATGAACCGCCTGCGCAGCAAGGTCGGCATGGTGTTCCAGAAGCCGGTGCCGTTCCCGATGACCATCTTCGAGAACGTGGCCTACGGCATCCGCCACCACGAGAAACTGAGCAAGGCCGACATGGCCGACCGCGTCGAGCAGGCACTGCGCCAGGGCGCACTGTGGGACGAAGTGAAGGACAAGCTGGGGCAGAGCGCGCTGGGCCTGTCCGGTGGCCAGCAGCAGCGCCTGTGCATCGCCCGTGCCGTGGCGCTGCGCCCGTCGGTGCTGCTGCTGGACGAGCCGACCTCGGCGCTGGATCCGATCTCGACCAGCCGCATCGAGCAGCTGGTGGAAGAGCTCAAGCACGAGTACACCATCGTCATCGTCACCCACAACATGCAGCAGGCCGCGCGCGTTTCCGACTACACCGCCTTCATGTACCTGGGCGACCTGATCGAGCACGACCGCACCGAAGTGATCTTCTCGCAGCCGTCGCAGCGGCAGACCGAGGACTACATCACCGGTCGCTTCGGCTGATCGACGCTGATCCTTCGCCACATGTCCCAGCCAGGCACGGCCTGGCTCTACCCGGATTGCAGACCATGAACCTTCCCAACGACCACATCGTCAAGAGCTACGACGAAGAGCAGCAGCGCCTGGTGGCCGAAATCGTGCGCATGGGCGAGATGGCCGTCGCCCAGCTCGAAGCGTCGATGGACGTAATCGAGAAGCGCGACGAGAACGCCGCCCATCGCATCATCGCCAACGACGAAGCCATTGATGCGCTGGAGCAGCAGATCAGCCATGACGTGATGCGCCTGGCCCTGCGCGGCCCGATGGCGCGCGACCTGCGCGAGATCCTCGCCGGCCTGCGCATCCCGGCCGATATCGAGCGTATCGGCGACTACGCGGCCAACGTCGCCAAGCGTTCGATCGCGCTGGGCAAGGTGCCGCCGCTGCCGCAGATCCAGGGCCTGCGTGCGCTGGGCCGCCTGGCCGCGCAGCAGGTCCGTCGTGCCATTGCCGCCTACCGCGACAACGACGCCGACGCCGCACTGGAACTGCGCGAGGACGACGCTCGCCTGGACGCGCAGTACACCGCGCTGTTCCGCGAGCTGCTGACCTACATGATGGAAGACCCGCGCAACATCACCCCGTGCACGCACCTGCTGTTCATGGCCAAGAACCTGGAGCGCGTGGGCGACCACGCCACCAACATCGCCGAGAACGTTTGGTTCCTGGTGCACGGGGAGCAGCCGCTGCCGCCGCGCGAGAAGCGCGACGAGACCTCCAGCACCGGCCAGCCCTGACGCTGCACTGCAACACCGGAGTTGACTCCAAGGTGGCCGCTGTCCTGGTGACAGCGGCCTTCTTTTTTGGGGTGTTCCACCCGCGTTGTGGGCGCCGGGCTTGCCCGGTGCGAACCTTCCGGATGCTTCTGTAACAAACCTCACGAAAATTTGAGTTCTTGGCGAGGATTCGTTGAGTAGGATCGCTGCACCATCGTTTCCACCGGCATCCCTGCCGGCCATCCGGGCACCCGCCCACACCACCCAGGAGCACGACCGATGAGCAGTTCCAACAAGACCCTGTCCCTGCTGACTGCTACCGCCCTGGCCGCCGGCCTGGGCATGACCGCCAGTGCCTCGGCCCTGAGCATGAGCGACCTCGCCCAGGGCTACCTGGTTGCCGGGCAGGCAGCCAAGGCCAGTACCGACGCCAAGGCCGCAGACACCAAGATGGCCGCTGACGCGACCAAGCATGCCGAAGGCAAGTGTGGCGCCGACGGCAAGCCCGCCGAAGGCAAGTGCGGCGCCGACAAGGGCAAGGCTGCCGGCGCTGCGGCAGGCGCCAAGCCCACGTCCGGCGACAAGAAGGCGGCCGAAGGCAAGTGTGGCGAAGGCAAGTGCGGTGGCAAGCACTGACGTCCGCGCCAGCGTCGTCAGCCCGCGGTCGCCGCTTCGTGCGGCGGCCGCCGGGTTGGGGCTGCGCAGGGCGTTGCTGCAGGAGCTGCGTGATGCACCGGCGGGCGACTTCGATTTCCTCGAATGCGCGCCGGAGAACTGGATCCATGTCGGTGGTCCTGCCGGGGATGCACTGGCCGAGCTGGCACAGCGCCATCCGCTCAGCTGCCACGGCCTGTCCCTGTCGCTGGGCGGCAGTGCGCCGCTGGATACCCGGCTGCTGGAACAGGTCGGCCAGTTCCTGGAAAAGCACCGCGTGCCGTTGTACAGCGAGCACCTGAGCTACTGCAGCGACGACGGCCACCTGTACGACCTGCTGCCGATTCCATTTACCGACGAAGCGGTGCGCCATACCGCCGCACGCATCGCCCGTGTGCAGGACCTGCTGGGTCGCCGCATCGCAGTGGAGAACGTGTCCTACTACGTGGCGCCGGAGCCGGCGATGGACGAGCTGGCCTTCACCAACGCCGTGCTCGCCGAGGCCGACTGCGACCTGCTGCTGGACGTCAACAACGTCTACGTCAACGCTTGCAACCACGGCTACGACGCCGACACCTTCATTGCCGGGCTGCCCGCAGAACGCATCGTCTGCCTGCACGTGGCCGGGCACCTGGACGAGGCACCGGACCTGAAGATCGATACCCATGGCAGTGCGGTGATCGACCCGGTCTGGGCGCTGCTGGCACGCACCTATGCACGCATCGGCGCACGCCCCACCCTGCTTGAGCGCGATTTCAACTTCCCGCCCTACGCCGAACTGCAGGGCGAGCTGCAGACCATCCGCCGCCTGCAGGCGACGCACGCCGGGGGCGCACATGGCTGATGCTCCCGACACGCTGCGCGCGCAGCAGCACGCATTCACTGCCCATCTGCGTGATCCACAGGGCGTGCCGCCACCGGCCGGGCTGGAATCACGCCGGGTCGCGGTATACCAACGACTGCTGTTCAACAACCTGCTCGGCCTGTTGAGCAACGGCTTCCCGGTCTGCGTGCGCCTGCTCGGCGAACCGGCCTGGAGCGGACTGGTGCGCCAGTACTTCGCGACCCATCGCTGCCAGACACCGCTGTTCACCGAACTGGCCGCCGAATTCGTGCAGTGGCTGCAGGCGCAGCCACAGCTGCCGCATCCGGCGTTGGCCGAACTGGCCCACTACGAGTGGGTGGAAACCGCGCTGTACCAGCTGGATGCCGAACCGCTGCCGGCGCAGGACGACACCGACCCGCTGCGGGTGCCGCTGCAGCGCTCGCCGTTGGCATGGCCGCTGCTGTATCAGTGGCCGGTGCACCGGCTCGGCGCCGAGGACGCACCGACCGAGCCGCCGGCCGAGCCGACTGGCCTTCTGGTGCGCCGCGATGCCGACGGCGAGGTGCGATTCGCCACGCTCAGCCCTCTGGCGGTGTTCCTGCTGTCCAGCATCGGCGAACAGCCCGGCCTTGATGGTCAGGCCTACCTGCAGCGTCTGGCCGCCGCGCACGGCCTGGCCGAGGACGCGCTGGCCGGACCCGGCGCCGCGCTGCTGCGGCAGTTCCTGCAGGCCGGCGTGATCGGCCCGCTCACAGCCCCTCCCTGACACACATCATTCGCGGAGACCCCCTGATGAACCTTCCGACCCTGGCCACCGCGCGTGGCCAGCTGGACCGTCTCGCCCCCTGGTTGGCCCCGCTCGGCCTGCGCCTGCTGCTGGCCTGGGAGTACTTCGAATCCGGCCGCGAGAAACTGCACGGCCAGAACTGGTTCGCCGACCTGCAGGATGCCTTTCCGTTCCCGTTCGATCAGCTGCCGAGCACGCTGAACTGGCAGCTGGCGACCTGGTTCGAACTGGTCGGCGCGGCCTGCCTGCTGTTGGGTTTCGGTACGCGTTTCGCCGCCGCCAGCCTGCTGGTATTGACCGTGGTGGCCACCTACGCCGTGCACTGGCCGATGCAATGGGACTCGCTGGGCGACCTCGCGATGGGCTATGCGATCACTGACCAGGGCTTCGGCAACTTCAAGCTGCCGGTGCTGTTCATGGCGATGCTGCTGCCGTTGATTTTCAGCGGCGCCGGCAGGCTGAGCGTGGATGCGTGGTTGGCACGGTGGTCTCCCTCGGCCACGCCTGCGCGGCCAGCAGTCAGGTAGATGCCGACCTTGGTCGGCGCGCATCGTGCCAACCCAGGTTGGCACCTACCGGAATCCTGGGCGCGCGGTGCACCGGTAGGTGTCGACCTTGGCCGACACACGCCCACCATGCACAGAAGGCTGGCCGGACGCTCAAGGCCGCTCTGATAGAATTCACGCATGAATGACCCCACTCCCGCACCTGCCGCCGCCTCCGATTCCGCAATCCCCCAGGCGCAGCGCGCGATGTCACAACGCTTCCGCGGCTTCCTGCCGGTGGTGGTGGACGTGGAAACCGGCGGCTTCGACAGCCAGCGCAACGCCCTGCTGGAAATCGCCGCGGTGCCCATCGAGATGGACGAGAACGGCCTGCTCTACCCCGGCCAGACCGCCAGTGCCCATGTGGTGCCGGCCGAGGGCCTGGAGATCGACCCGAAGTCGCTGGAGGTGACCGGCATCATCCTCGACCACCCGTTCCGGCTGGCCAAGGAAGAGAAGGCCGCACTGGACCACATCTTCACCCCGGTACGCGCGGCGATGAAGAAGTACGGCTGCCAGCGCGCGATCCTGGTCGGCCACAACGCCCATTTCGACCTGGGCTTCGTCAACGCCGCCGTGGCCCGGACCGGCCACAAGCGCAATCCGTTCCATCCGTTCAGCGTGTTCGACACCGTCACCCTGGCTGGCATCGCCTACGGGCAGACGGTGCTGGCGCGTGCAGCCACGGCCGCCGGGTTGGGCTGGGATGCGAACGAAGCACACAGCGCGGTGTATGACACCGAACAGACCGCACGATTGTTCTGCACCATCGCCAACGCCTGGCCGCGGTGAAGCGTCCAACGGCGGAGCCCCTCGTGGCGTGAAGCAAATCAGCGGTCGGGCCGGACAAGGTGGGTTCGCGGGGGACGCCGTGAACCCGTCCCTGGGGGCTTAGCCGCACTTCTCTGGTGGGTGCCGACCGTTGGTCGGCACCGCCGGTTGGTACGACAACACCAGTAGATCCACGCCATGCGTGGATGCGATCAACCAATACTCGTACGATCGCGGCCGTCGCTCTTGGCGCGGTACAGCGCGCGGTCGGCGCGCTGGTACAGCAGCGCCGGGGTGCGGTCATCGGCATCCAGTTCCACCAGGCCTGCGCTGAAGGTCACGCGCAGGCCCGCTACACCGGCCCAGTCGGGGTGGTCATGGAACAGGCCGCGCAGGCGCGCGCACAGCTGCGCGGCTTCTTCCAGGCGGGTGTCGTTGAGCAGCAGCGCGAACTCCTCGCCACCGGTACGCGCGGGCAGGTCCGAGTCGCGGCAGGCCGCGGCGATCAGCCTGGCCACCTGCACCAGCACCGCATCGCCGATGCTGTGGCTGTGGCGGTCGTTGACGTCCTTGAAGTGGTCGATGTCCAGCACCACCAGGCACAGCGGGTGGCCGCTGCGCTGTGAACGGGCGAAGTCGCGCGCCAGCGTTTCATCGAAGGCACGGCGATTGGCCAGCCCGGTCAGCGCATCCTCGCGCGCCTGCCGCTCAAAGGCCTCGGCCTGCCGTGCAAGGCGCTCGGCCAGCTCGGTCTTTTCCTGGTTCAGCGCCTGCAGGTGCACGGTCTTGGCCTGCAGGTCGAAGGTTGCCTCGTCCACGCGCCGTGCCAGGCGCAGGTTGCTGGCCTTCAGCTGCTGCAGCAGCAGGCGGTACAGCACCACCAGCCCAGCCAGCAGCAACAACCCGCCCAGCAGCTGCACGCTGCGGCGTTGCCACCAGAACGGCTCCACCGTGAAGCTCCACACGGCTTCCTGCTGGCCCCAGGCCCCGCCTGGATGCGCCGCCGACACGTGCAGGGTGTAGTCACCCGGAGGCAGGCCGACGAACTCGACGCTACGCTGCGGGCCGCGCTCGACCCAGCCGGTGTCCAGGCCATCCAGCCGCGTGCGATAGCGGATCCGGTCCGACATCAGGTAACTCAGGCCCACATAGCTCACCGCCAGACGTCGGCCGCCGGGAATGTAGTTGCGATCCGGGCCCTCCCAATGCACGGGTGCGCCATCCACCTGCACGCTCTCGATCGCTGCCGGCGGTGATGGGCGCTCGCGGAAGCGCTGCAGGCGTTGCGGGTCGACGGTGCTCAGGCCTCCGGCGGTGACCACCCAGAAGGTGCCGTCCTGGCGCAGGATGGCCGATGGCCCGGAGCTGCCGTTGGCCTGCGCGTTGGCCATGCCGTCGATCTCGTTGTAGCGCTCCACCACCACTCGTGGTGCGCGGCCATCGGCCACGGCATTGAGGGTCGCCATGTCGGTGCGCAGCACGCCGCGGTTGCTGCTGATCCACACGTTGCCAAGACGATCCGGCACCAGCTGGAACACCGCATCCACCGGCATGCCCTGCTCCAGGCCGACGCGCGCCAGCTTTCCGTCGAGCCAACGGTACAGGCCGCGGTCGCTGCTGATCCACATCGCGTCGCCCAGCTGGTGGAAACCGAACACACTGCGGCCCCCGCCCATCGGTGCCAGGTCGATCGACTGCACGTGGTCGCCACGCAGCACGCGGATGCCCTCGATGGTGCCGATCCACAGGTTGCCCTGGTGGTCATGCTCGAGTGCGGTGATGAGGCCACCGGGCATGCCCGGGGCAGTCGACACCTGCACCCGGTCGCCGTCGATGCGTACCACGCCCTTCTGCGTACCCGCCCAGACCCTGCCCTGCGGATCGACACTGATCGCGCGGATGTTGCCACCCGGCATGCCGTCGGCTGCCGCATAGTTGTGGCGGAGACTGCCATCGCGGTCCAGCCGGTAAACGCCGTCGCCGAACGTACCCACCCACAGGTCGCCGTCCGGCCCCTGCGCCAGACTCAATACCGATGGCGCCTTGCCGCCGCGGTTGTGCAGGGGAACCGCGCGGAAGCGGCCATCGGGTGTCTGCAGGTCGAGACCACTGGCACTACCGACCCACAACTGGCGGTCGCGGTCCTCCAGCACCGTGCGCACATAGTCGCCACTGAGGCCATCGCGCTCGGTGTAGCTGCTGAACAGTGTTTCGCGCAGGCGGTACAGGCCACCGTTGGCCCCCGCCCAGATGCTGCCTTCGGCATCCTCGCGCAGGCTGACCACGCGCCCGCCCGGCAGGTTCAGGCCGGCCGGCAATCGTTCCAGACCATGCGCCGAGATCCGCAGCAGGCCCTGGTTCTCGGTTCCCAGCCACAGGTCGCCGTGCCGGTCCTGCAGCATCGAGGTCATGTGCAGCTGTCCCGGCAGCCGGTGCACCAGCACCAGCTGATCGTCCTCCACGCGGTACAGGCGCTCGCCAGCGACGATCCACAGCGCGCCATCAGGAGCCCGGTACGGCCAGGACAGGCCGGTGCCGGCCCCCAGGCCCCACGCCGCGGGCGCGCGCTTGAGCACGCCGTCGTTGTCGCGCAGCACCAGCCCGTCAAGCGTGCCAACCCAGACCCGGTCCTGCGCATCGACCACCAGCTTGGTGAAGCTCATCGCCATCGGCAGGTCGGCCGCCGGCGCCTGGTAGACGATGCCCTTGTCCGGCGTGAGATAGCCGATGCCCTTGCCTTCGTACAGCAGCCACAGGCGCCCCTGGCTGTCCATCTGCATGGACTGGATCAGCACCTGCGGGGTGTCGGCCTGATGCTCCCAGACCCGCCACTGGCCGTCGTTGCCACGATGGCTGACGTTACCGCGCGAATCACTGATCCACAGCCCTCCCTGCCGATCGACCAGCAGTGCGCCGATGCCGTTGTCGCGCAGCCCCGGGCGGGTGCTGCGGTCGAACACGGTGAAATCCAGGCCGTTGTAGCGGACCAGGCCTTCCCAGGTGGCAAACCACAGGTGCCCCTCGGGAGTCTGCGCGATATCGCGCAGCGAGTTGTGCGGCAGGCCATTGCGCGAGGTCCACACGTCGATGGCGTAGTCGCGCAGCGGCGGCGCGCCCTCCTGCGCGGCCAGCGGCAGCGCCAGCACCAGCAACACCCACAGCAGACCGCGCTGCAGTGCCTGCCTGGCCTTCGAAACGCGGCGCTCCACCCAGCACCCGTTGTCCCCTGACCTGCCCATCAGCTCGGCGGCAGTGGCCGGTAACGGCTGCAGGGCATGGCAGCAAGCGGGAACGACCGGGCAACGCGGAACGGCGTGCCGTCAGGAACGGGTTGACTCATCGGGGAGAAACTGGGGAGATGCGCAGATGATAGGCCAAACCCTGGCCCCGGCGTCATCGCGTGCGTCCGGCGGGGCTCAGCCGGGCCGGCCAGGCGGCACCACCTGCGCACTGGCCGGCCACTGCACCACCGCCTCCAGACCGCCCTCGGCACGGTTGCGCAGCCATAGCCGCGCGCCATCCTTCTCGGCCAGGGCGCGCGCGATGGTCAGGCCCAGCCCGGCGCCGCCGGTTTCCCGCGAACGCGAGGTTTCCACCCGCACGAACGGGTCGAACACGGCCTCCAGCTGGTCTTCCGCCAGGCCCGGGCCATCGTCGGACACCATCGCCGTGATCGTGCCGCCGCTGCGTTCCACCCGCACGCGCACGCGGTGGGCATACATCACGGCGTTATCCACCAGGTTGGAGAACAGCCGGTGCATGGCCAGCGGGCGCAACATCAGCACCGCACCGGTGCCGCCCTCGAAGACCACGTCGGCACCACCCTCTGCGGCGTCTTCCACGATGCTTTCCAGGAGCGAATCCAGATCCAGCGCGGCGCGCTGCTCGGCGCTCTCGGCGCTCCGGGCCAGCTCCAGGCCTTCGCGCACCAGTGCCTGCATCGCCGCCAGATCGCCGATCAGGCGCTCGCGCAGCACCTCGTCGCTGACGTTCTCCAGGCGCAGGCGCAGTCGGGTCAACGGGGTCTGCAGGTCATGGGTGATCGCCGCCAGCATCTGCGTGCGTTCGGCCAGGTGCCGCTGCAGGCGGTGCTGCATGGCATTGAAGGCCTCGGCGGCGCGCTGCACCTCGCGCGGCCCGCGCAACGGCAGTGGATCGCGCTGCAGATCGTCGCCGAGATCCTCCGCGGCCGCCGCCAGCTCCTGCAGCGGCGCACTGGCCATGCGCGCAACGATGTAGGCCAGCACCGCGATGGCCAGCACCAGCAGGGTCAGGAACCACGGGTCCACGGCCAGAATGCCGTTGTGGGCCACTGCTGGCGAATCCAGCGCCAGCTTCAGCAACGTACCGTCGTTGAGCGTCACATCGACCGCGCGGCACTTGGGCGGAATGAAGGCCGGATCGCGCTCACGCGGATGCCGTCGGTGCCCCGGCGGCGGTGGCGGCAGCAGATCCTGCAGCTTGGGAATGCAGGAACGGAACGAGGTGAAATGCACATGCGCGCGCGACACCGGGCCGGGCCGGTCATCCAGGACTTCCATCAGTGCGGTATCCGCCCGCCCCAGGCGCGCGCCGGGCTGCAGCGCACGCACGCTGGGCCCACCGATCTCAAGCAGTCGTTCGCGCAGTTCGGGATTGCCATCGAGCAGGTTGACGTAGCCCTGCAGGCGGTCGGCGATGCGGTTCAGGTTCTGCCGCTCGAATTCCTGCTGGCGTTTGGAGGTGGCCAGCATGGTCGCGCCGATCGCAGCCACGCTCATGCCCAGCAGCAGGATGACGAACAACCGCCCGACCATCGAGGACAGGAAATGGCGCAGGCGCTTCATGACGGCTTATTCCAGGTTCACCGAGGAGGCCAGCACGTAGCCTTCGTTGCGCACGGTCTTGATCAGGCCATCCGGGCCACCGTCATCGCCCAGCTTGTTGCGCAGGCGGCTGACCTGCAGGTCGATCGCGCGATCCTGCGCCTCGTAGTTGCGGCCGCTGCTGAGCGCGACCAGCTGTTCGCGCGACAGCACCTTGTTGGCATGGGCGATGAACACGCGCAGCAGGCGGAACTCGGCACCGGACAGCACCACCACGCGATCGTCCGGATCGACCAGGTGGCGATGCTCCAGGTCGAACACCCAGCGCGAGAAACGCGCACGGCGCACCGCCAGCGGCTTCAGGTTGGCCGGCAGCGCCTCGGTCCGGCGCAGCACGTTGCGGATGCGCGCCAGCAGCTCGCGCGGTTCGAACGGCTTGGCCAGGTAGTCATCGGCGCCCATTTCCAGGCCGAGCACGCGGTCGATCGGCTCGGCACGCGCGGTCAGCATGATCACCGGCGTGTTCGAGCGCGCCCGCAGGTCGCGGCACAGGGTCAGGCCATCCTCGCGCGGCAGGTTGAGGTCAAGCACGATCAGGTCCACGTGCTCGCGGTCCAGCAGCTGGCGCATGGCGGTGCCGTCTGCGGCCGTGCTCACCTGGTAGCCGGCACGGCCGAGCTGCTCGGCCAGCAGGGTGCGGATGTCGTTGTCGTCGTCGACGATCAGCAGTCGATGCATCGTGTTTTCAGTCTCCATGTCGCGATCATCCCGTGTCGGCAGCTGAACCGCATCCGGGGCAATGCGTACCAGTGTATCCAGCCATGAGCGGGATACCTGTGGTTACGCGTATTCACCGACAGTGTTACATAGAGACATACCCCGAGGATTGAGCCGCCTGTCGCCCGGTCTTCACAATGCCCACCAACGCCGCCGCCGCGGCCCCGAGAGTGAAGCCACGACGTGACGTTCCGCCTGTTGCCCGCGACCCGCCGTGGTCGCCTGATACTGATCGCCCTGCTCGCCCTCATCGTGGCCGTCGCCGCCTGGTGGCTGCTGCGCAAACCCGCCGCCCCGGCGGTGGCGACCACGCCGGTCAGCCGCGGCGGCATCGAGCAGACCGTGGAAGCCACCGGCGTGATCGACGCCTACAAGCTGGTCAGCGTCGGCGCGCAGGCCTCGGGCCAGATCAAGTCGCTGAAGGTACAGCTGGGCGATACCGTGAAGGAAGGCGACCTGATCGCCGAGATCGATGCCACCACCCAACAGAACCAGGTGCTCAACGCGCAGGCTTCGCTGGACCAGGTCACCGCCCAGCGCGCCGTTCAGCAGGCCACCCTGCGCCAGGCCGAACTGGAGTTCGCGCGCCAGCAGCAGATGCTGGCGGCCGAGGCCACCTCGCGTCAGGAATACGATGCCGCCGAAGCACAGCTGAAAACTGCCCGTGCCCAGCTGCAGTCCTACGAGGCGCAGATCAAGGGCCGCCAGACCGAGCTGGGCACCGCCCGCGCCAACCTGGCCTACACCCGCATCACCGCGCCGATGGATGGCACCGTGGTGGCGGTGGTGGCCGAGGAAGGCCGCACGGTGAACGCCAACCAGACCGCGCCGACCATCGTCATGCTGGCGCGGCTGGACGTGGTCACGGTCAATGCCGAGATCTCCGAGGCCGACGTGGTCAAGATCAAGGCCGGCATGCCGGTGTACTTCACCACCCTGGGTGACCCGGACCGCAAGTACCACGCCACGCTGCGCCAGATCAATCCGGCGCCGGCCTCGATCGCCAATGAAAACTCGTCCAGTTCCAGCAGCTCCTCCAGTTCCAGCTCCAGCAGCGCGGTCTACTACAACGCGCTGTTCGACGTGGAGAACCCGGACGGCACGCTGCGCATCGACATGACCGCGCAGGTCTCGGTACTGCTCAAGCAGGCCAAGGACGTGCTGATGGTGCCGGCGGTGGCGCTGGGACCGAAGCGCCGCGGCGACGAGCGCATGGTGAGGGTGCTGGACGACAAGGGCCAGCCGCAACCGCGCAAGGTCACCGTGGGCATCAACAACGGCGCCTCGGCCGAAATCCTGTCCGGGCTGAAGGAAGGCGAACGCGTGGTGGTGGGCGAAGCCGGTGCGGCCGGTGCCAGCGCCGGCGGCGGCAACCGCGGCGGCATGCAGATGCGGGTCGGCGGCCCGGGCATGGGTCCGCGCCGATGAGCACGAAGGCGCCGCTGCTGCGCCTGCGCGACCTGCGGCGCGAATTCCCGGCAGGCGATGATGTGATCGCCGTCCTGCGCGACGTCAACCTGGATATCCACGCCGGCGAGATGGTGGCGATCGTCGGCCAGTCCGGCTCGGGCAAGTCGACGCTGATGAACATCCTCGGCTGCCTCGATCGCCCTACCCGCGGCAGCTACCAGGTGGCCGGCCGCGAGACCGGCAGGATGGCGCCGGATGAACTGGCCGAACTGCGCCGCGAGCATTTCGGCTTCATCTTCCAGCGCTACCACCTGCTGGGCGACCTGGATGCGCGCGGCAACGTGGAGGTACCGGCCGTGTATGCCGGCAGCCCGGGCGCAGTGCGCAACGCCCAGGCCCAGCAGCTGCTGCAGCGGCTGGGCCTGGGCGACCGCATGCACCACAAGCCGGGCCAGCTGTCCGGTGGCCAGCAGCAGCGCGTGTCGATCGCACGTGCGCTGATGAACGGCGGCGAGGTGATCCTGGCCGACGAACCGACCGGCGCGCTCGACACGAAATCCGGCGAGGAAGTGATGGCGATCCTCGGCGAGCTGCACGCCGAAGGCCACACCATCATCATCGTCACCCACGACATGAGCGTGGCCGAACACGCGCAGCGCATCATCGAAATCCGCGATGGCGAGATCATCGCCGACCGCACCAATCCGAACGCACCGACCTACCGCGCGCAGCGCGAGGCCAGCACCGGCGTGGCCCGCGGCAACAGCTGGCAGGCGGCCCGTGACCGCTTCACCGAAGCGTTCCGCATGGCCCTGCTGGCGATGAACGCACATCGGCTGCGCACCTTCCTGACCATGCTCGGCATCATCATCGGCATCGCCTCGGTGGTCTCGGTGGTGGCGCTGGGAAATGGCTCGCAGCAGCAGATCCTGCAGAACATCAGCGCGCTCGGCACCAACACCATCGACGTCTATCCCGGCCGTGGTTTCGGCGACATGCGCTCGGCGCGGGTGCAGACGCTCAAGGCCAGCGATGCCGATGCACTGGCAAAGCAGAGCTACGTGGACAGCGCCACCCCCAGCGTGTCGACCTCGGTCACCGCGCGTTACCGCAACCAGTCCTCCACCGCCCAGGTCAGTGGCGTCGGCGAGCAGTTCTTCCGGGTCAAGGGCGTGACCCTGCTCAGCGGCAGCTTCTTCGATACCGACGCGGTGAAGGGCCTCGGCCAGGTGGCGGTGATCGACGAGAACACCCAGACCCAGTTCTTCCCCGATGTCGATCCGGTCGGCCAGGTGATCCTGCTCGGCAACGTACCGGCACGCGTGGTCGGCGTGGCCAAGCGCCAGAGCTTCGGCTTTGGTGGCAGCACCAGCCTCAGCGTGTGGGTGCCCTACACCACGGTGATGTCGCGCATGCTCGGCCAGAGCCACGTTTCCAGCATCACCGTGCGCGTGGACGACGACACGCCGATGGATGCGGCGCAGGAAGCGATCACCCGCCTGCTGACCCTGCGCCACGGCACCGAGGACTTCTTCCTCAGCAACAGCGCCGAGATCCGCCAGACCATCGAGCAGACCACGCGCACGATGACCCTGCTGATCGGCGCCATCGCCGCCATCGCGCTGCTGGTCGGCGGCATCGGCGTGATGAACATCATGCTGGTCTCGGTCACCGAGCGTACCCGCGAAATCGGCGTGCGCATGGCGGTGGGGGCACGGCAGAGTGACATCCGCCAGCAGTTCCTGATCGAAGCGGTGCTGGTGTGCCTGCTCGGTGGTCTGCTTGGCATCGGCCTGGCCCTGCTGCTGGGCTCGATGATCGGCCGCTTCGCCAGTGACTTCCAGGTGCTGTTCTCCACCGCCTCGATCGTTGCCGCGTTCGCCTGCTCGACCCTGATCGGCGTGGCATTCGGCTTCCTGCCCGCGCGCAACGCCGCGCAGCTGGACCCGGTGGAGGCCCTGGCCCGCGAATGAAGATGATGACCCGACTGCCCTTCCCTGCTCCCTCGCGCCTGCTGCTGGTGGGCGCTGTTCTGCTTGCCCTCTCAGGCTGTGCCTCGGTGGGCCGCTACCCGGTGCAGGCCCCCGATGTGGCGGCCAGCTACGGCCGTGGCGATGCCACCCTCAACGCACCGGCCGACGACCCGCGCAGCAGCCTGGATACACCGGGCCGCGACATCCGCCAGGACAGCTGGTGGACGGGCTTCGGCGATGAACGACTGAACCGCCTGGTGGCGCAGGCGCTGGCCGCCAACAGCGATCTGGCCGCCGCTGGCCTGGCCGTGCAGCGGTCGCGCCTGCAGGCCGGCCTGGCCAGCAATGCGCTGTGGCCGCAGCCTTCGTCGTCCGGCGTCAGCGGCAATGCCAGCCGCGCCACCGATCAGGCCGACGACTGGCGCCGCAGCTATTCCACCGGCGTCTCGCTGGGCTGGGAGGTCGATCTGTGGGGCCGTCTGCGCACCCAGCGCGACATCGCCCGCTGGGAAGCCGAGGCCAGCGAGGAAGACCGGCAGAACACCGCGCTGCTGGTGATCGGCGACACCATCACCCAGTACTGGAACCTGGCCTATCTCAACCAGTCCATCGCCACCGGCCAGGCCAACCTGGAGCGGCTGGAGCGCACCCGCGACCTGGTGCAGGCCCGCTTCGACGCTGGTGCGGTATCGCGCCTGGAAGTGCGCCAGGCGCTGCAGAACCTGCAGTCGCAGCGTTCCTCGCAGAGCGCGCTGGAACAGCAGCGGGTGGAGGTGCGCAATGCATTGACCGTGCTGCTGGACGGCACGCCCTGGCCGCAGCAGGACGAACCGCAGGACCTGCTGGGCGCACGCAGCCCCGGGATCAACGAAGGCCTGCCGGCCGAGCTGCTCGGCCGCCGTCCCGACCTGCGCGCGGCCGAACTTCGCCTGCGCAACAGCCTGAAGACCATCAAGGTGACCGCTACCCAGTACTACCCGGCGCTGAGCCTGACCGGCAGCCTCGGCTCCAGTGCAACGTCGCTGGGTGACGTGCTGCGCAACCCGGTGGCCACGCTGGGCGCCGGCCTGTCGCTGCCGTTCCTCAACCTGCAGCGCGCACAGCTGGATACCGACATCGCCGGCACCAGCTATCAGATCGCCGCGACCAATTTCCGCAGGACGCTGTACACCGCGCTGTCGGAAGTGGACAACGCGCTGTCGGCACGAGAGCAGCTGGCGCGCCAGGTGGCGGCCTCGCAGGCGTCGTACGACGAAGCAGTGGAAGTGGAGCGCGCGCAGGAAGTGCGCTACCGCGTAGGTGCCACCGACCTGCGCACCTGGCTGGAGGCCCAGCAGACCCGGCGTGATGCCGAGCTGTCGCTGGCGCGCGTACGCCAGGGCCAGCTGAACAACGACGTCACCCTGTTCAAGGCACTGGGCGGCAGCGCGGGGTGAGGCGGCAAGGGCGCCAACCCAGGTTGGCGACTGCCCGGTGGGTGTCGACCTTGGTCGACACAGCAACGGCCCGGTAGGTGTCGACCTTGGTCGACACGGCACATGGAAAAGAGATCCGACCCCGAAATCAACCGCGCTGGCGCACGGCCTCGAACAGGCTGACGCCCGCGGCGACGGAAACATTCAGGCTCTCGATCTCGCCCGGCATCGGGATCTTGACCAGGCCATCGCAGTTCTCGCGGGTCAGGCGGCGCAGGCCATCGGCCTCGCCACCCAGCACCAAGGCAATGTTGCCCTTCAGGTCCAGCTGGTACAGCGACGCAGTGGCTTCGCCGGCCAGGCCGTAGATCCACACGCCCTGCTTCTGCAGGTCCTTCAGGCAACGCGACAGGTTGGTCACCGCCACCACCGGGATCAGATCGGCGGCACCGGCCGAAGTCTTGCGCACGGTCGCGTTCACCGTGGCCGACTTGTCCTTGGGGATGATCACGGCAGTGGCGCCTGCGGCAGCCGCCGAGCGCAGGCAAGCGCCAAGGTTGTGCGGGTCCTGCACTTCGTCCAGCACCAGCAGCAGGGCCTTGCCCTCGGCTGCGGTGACCAGGCCCTCCAGCTCGTTCTCGCTGTAAGTGCGGGCGGCGGCATAGCGCGCGGCCACGCCCTGGTGGCGTACCGAACCGCCGACACCGTCCAGCGCCTGGCTGTTCACCTTGCGCACGTCGATGCCCTTGCGGCGGGCGTTTTCCTCGATCTCGGTCAGGCGCGGGTTCTTCGCACCGGCCTCGACCAGCACTTCGCGGACGTTCTCGGCGTCGTTCTCGATGGAGGAGGCGACGGCGTTGACGCCGACGATCCACTGGCTGTTCTTGCTCATGCGGGCGGGGACCGGAAAGGGGGTGGCTATGGTAGAGCATCGGCGGGCCGGGCGCTGCGGCGGGGCCCCTGTTGAGCCGAGCCTGCGCTCGCTGCCGGGCTGAGGCCGCGGCGACCTGCCAGCCGAGCCTGGGCTCGGCGCTACAGGGGCGTTACCGGCTGCGCGGCGGCCAGTGCGGCGTGTCGTGGTCCGGGTGCTGATGGGACACGATGGTGGCCAGGAACTCCAGCGCCGCGATGTCTTCCTCGGTACGACGGGCCGGCAGGCTGGCCAGCGTATCGACGAACGGCAGCTTGCGCTCGACCCCGTACTGGATCGTCGGCGGCAGGCGCTCGGGTTCGTCAAAGGCGCCGGCCGCCACCGCCACGCCGTCCGGCGCCTCGTAGCTCAGCGGCGTACCGCAGTCGGCACAGAAGCCCCGGCGCACCACGTTGGAGGACTGGAAATAGCGCGGCTGGCCACGGGTCCAGCTGAACTGCACGCCACGCACCGACACCAGCGGTGCGTAGTAGGCACCGAAGGCCTTCTGGCACATCCGGCAATGACAGATCGAACTGTCGGTCAGCGCGCCACGCACCTGGAAGCGGATCGCGCCGCACTGGCAGCCGCCACTGTATTCGGGTTGGCCTTGCATGCGATGTCTCCTGGTGGTGCCGGCCGCTGGCCGGCAACCCGTCGGTGCCGAGGGTGCCATGGATGCCGGCCAGCGGCCGGCACTACCACGGTCATCAGTATTTCTCTTTCTTCCGCTTGGCCGGCTTGCCACGCTCGGGCAGCGGCGGCAGGCCATCGCCTTCGTCCTCGCCCTTGTGCTCAACCAGGCGGAAGTCGATCTTGCGCTCTTCCATGCTGGCCTTCAGCACCAGGATCCGCACGCGGTCACCCAGACGGTAGCTGCTGCCGCGGCGCTCGCCGGTCAGCGTCTTGCGCGTGGCGTCGAACTTGTAATAGTCCTGCGGCAGCTGGGTCACGTGCACCAGGCCCTGCACCTTCGACTCGTCCAGTTCCACGAACAGGCCGAAGCTGGTCACGCCGCTGATCACGCCATCGAACTGGCCACCCACGTGCTTTTCCATCCACGCCGCGCGGTAACGCTCGTCGACCTCGCGTTCGGCTTCATCGGCACGGCGCTCGCGCTCGGAGCACTGCAGCGCCAGCGCAGCCATTTCGCGCGCGTTGTAGGTGAACTTGTCCAGCGGCTTGCCGGACAACGCGTGCTTGATCGCGCGGTGCACCAGCAGGTCGGGGTAACGACGGATTGGCGAGGTGAAGTGCGCGTACGCCTCCAGTGCCAGGCCGAAATGACCGTGGTTTTCCGGGCTGTAGATCGCCAGGCTCTGGCTGCGCAGCAGCACCGATTCCAGCAGCGTGGCATCGGGGCGGTCGCGGATCTTCTTCAGCAGCTTGGTGTAATCGCCCGGGCGCACCTTCGACCATGGCGGCAGGCTCAGCTTGAACTCCTTGAGGAATTCCAGCAGGTCGGCGTACTTGGTTTCCGGCGGCTTCTCGTGGATGCGGTACGGGGCCGGCACATGGCGCGACAGCAGGTACTTCGCCGCCTCCACATTGGCCGCGATCATGCATTCCTCGATCAGCTTGTGCGCGTCGTTGCGCACCAGCATGCCGGCCTGGGTCACTTCACCGCGGTTGTCCAGCACGAAGCGCACTTCGCTGCTTTCGAACTCGATGGCGCCACGCTTGGCACGCGCCTTGGACAGGACCTTGTACAGCTGGTGCAGGCGCTGCACCTGCGGCAGCAGGTCGCCCATCCAGGCCTTGGTATCGGCATCGTCCTCGCCCACCGCCTTCCACACCTGGGTGTAGGTCAGGCGCGCATGCGAGTTCATCACCGCTTCGTAGAAGCGCGAATGCGTGACCAGGCCGTCGCGGTCGATCTGCATGTCGCAGACGAAGCACATGCGGTCGACCTTCGGCATCAGCGAACAGATGCCGTTGGAGAGCGTCTCCGGCAGCATCGGCACCACGAAGCCCGGGAAGTACACCGAGGTGGCACGCTTCTGCGCCTCTTCGTCCAGTGGCGTGCCGGGCCGGACGTAGTTGGAGACATCGGCAATCGCCACCACCAGCCGGAAGCCATCGGCGTTCGGCTCGCAGTACACCGCGTCGTCGAAGTCCTTGGCATCTTCACCGTCGATGGTGACCAGCGGCATGCTGCGCAGGTCCACGCGGTCGCCGATCATCGCCGGCTCGACCACCAGCGGCACCGAGGCGGCTTCGTCCAGCACTTCCTGCGGGAACTCGAACGGCAGTTCATGGCCGTGGATGGCGGTCTCCACCACCAGCGAGGCGGTCAGCTTGTCGCCGAGCACGGCGATGATGCGGCCGATCGGCGGGCGACGGCTGTCCGGCGCCTGGGTCAGTTCGCAGACCACCAGCTGGCCGTCGCGCGCACCACCGGTCTGGTCCGGCGGCACCTGCACGTTGCGCTGCACGCGCTTGTCGTCGGGCACCACGTAGTTGATGCCCATCTCGACGCTGAAGCGACCGATCAGGCGGGTCATGCCGCGCTCCAGCACGCGGGCGATGCTGCCTTCGCGGCGGCCACGGTGGTCGATGCCGGTCACGCGGGCCAGCACCTTGTCGCCGTGCATGACCTTGCGCATTTCATACGGCGGCAGGAACAGGTCGTCGCCGCCCTCGACCGGGCGCAGGAAGCCGAACCCCTCCGGGTTGGCGATCACCACGCCGGTGACCAGGTTCAGGGTCTGGATCGGGGCGAAGCCGCCGCGGCGGTTCTGCACCAGCTGGCCGTCGCGGACCATGGCGCCGAGCCGGCGCGACAGTGCTTCGGCACGGTCCGGGGCGGTCAGGCCCAGGCGTGCGCCCAGTTCCTCTGCCGTCTGCGGCCCTTCGCAACGCTCCAGCAGGGCCAAGATGGCTTCGCGGCTGGCGATGGGCTGTTCGTACTTCTCTGCTTCGCGGGCGGCATAGGGATCGTCGATCACCTTGCCGGTCGGCGGCAACTTGCGGCCCGGGGCCGGGCCCGGTGCGTCGCTGCTACGGACCTTGCGGCCACGCGGCGGTGCGCCGCCTTCATTCAATTCGGGGAACCAGCCCGGCAACGGCTTGCCCGGCTTGGTGGCGCGGGCCGTGCCCGCCTTGGCGCCCTTCTTCGGGGCCTGGCCGCGGGAGGTGCTCCCGCCCTTGCTTGGTTTTTTGGTAGTCATCGCCCTACATGGTAGCCGTTGACGGCGTGCAGAACGGGTCAGTGGCCGTCTTGACGGCCTTGCGTGAAAAATATTCAGGAAGTCGTTGACAGCCTGCGGATTCATCTTCACAATTGCGCCTCTGGAACGCCCAGGTGGCGGAATTGGTAGACGCACTAGTTTCAGGTACTAGCGGGTAAAACCGTGGAGGTTCGAGTCCTCTCCTGGGCACCAACGAAGAAACTCCTCGCTTCGGCGGGGATTTTTTTTGCCTGCAATCCAGCAACGGGGCCGAATTTCTTTCCGAAGGAAAGCGCTCCGACCCCAAGCGAGTGAGATGGGGTCAGAGCCCGCTCCGCACGCGAAACGAGGTCCGACACCGGATCCAGAAAAAGTGTTGACACCCCCGTAACAACACCCCATAATCTCGCTCCTCGACGCCCAGGTGGCGGAATTGGTAGACGCACTAGTTTCAGGTACTAGCGGGTAAAACCGTGGAGGTTCGAGTCCTCTCCTGGGCACCACGTCGAGAATGAGAAAAACCCGCGAGAGCGGGTTTTTTCATGCCCGGAATATGGCATCAGAGCAGCGGCCGCAGCACAAGTTCCAGCCCGAGCAGCAGCAGGAAACCCAGGAAGCAGCCCCGGAACACCCGCGCACTGATGCGCTGCCGGATCACCTGCCCCAGCCACATGCCCAGCAATGCCGGCAGCACCGCCAGCGCACTCAGCCCCAGCTGCTGGATGCCGAATGCGCCGTGCAGCACCAGGCCGGCGGTCAGCGAAATCGTTGACACCGTGAACGCCAGCCCCAGCGCCTGCACCAGCTCCTCGCGCTGCAACCCCAGCGACTGCAGGTACGGCACCGCCGGCATCACGAACACGCCGGTGGCGCCGGTCACCACGCCCGACAACGCCCCCACCAGCGGCCCCAGCCAACGCTCGCGCCGCTGCTGCACGCGGAACACCGGCGCAAGCAACGCATAGGCGGCATAGACCACCAATGCCACGCCCAGCGCAACGCGCGACCAAGTGCGATCGACCCGCACCAGGAGCGCCGCCGAGCCCAGCGTCACCACCACCACGGCCAGCATCATCGGCCACAGGCGCCGCACGATGCGGTCCAGTGACGGCCCGGACAACAGCTGCCACGCATTGGTGACGAAAGTGGGAATGAACAGCATCGACGCCGCCGACACCGGCGACAGCGTGCTGCCCAGCAGCCCCATCGCCACCGTCGGCAACCCCATCCCAGTCACACCCTTGACCACACCGGCCAGCACGAACACCACCACCAGCAGCACGTAGAAGTACATCGATTCATTCATGCCTTCATTGGATCGGCCGGCCGCTCGGCGCACAATGCGGTGTTTCCGGCCTTGCCTTCGGCTGATCCGAAGGCGCAGCCGTTGCGATGAGGGCATCACATGCGGATGGATATCGCCGACCTGCGCCTGTTCCTGGCGATTGCCGAGGCGGGCAGCATCACGGCCGGCGCAGCGCAGGCAAACCTGGCACTGGCGTCGGCCAGCGAACGCCTGCGCACGATCGAAGCCGATGCCGGCACCGCGTTGTTGAACCGGCACCCCCGCGGCGTCAGCCTTACCGAAGCCGGCGCCGCCCTCGCCCACCATGCACGATTGATCCTGCAGCAGCAGGCGCAGCTGCGCGGTGAACTGCAGGCGTTCGCGCACGGCGCGCGCGGCACACTGCATCTGTATGCCAACACCGCAGCACTGACCAACTACCTGCCTTCGCGGCTGGCACCGTGGCTGGCCGAACGCCCGCGCCTGCACGTGGAACTGCTGGAGCGCACCAGCCCCGAAGTCGTGCGTGCGATCAACGCTGGCCAGGCCGAAGCCGGCATCATCAGTGATGCGGTCGACGCTGCCGGCCTGCAGCAGCACGTGGTCGCCGAAGATCCACTGGTGATGCTGCTGCCCGCGGAACACCGCTTCGCATCGCGGCGCAGCGTGGCCTTCGCCGATGTTGCCGGCGAGACCTTCGTCGCGCTGGCCGACGGCAATGCACTGCAGGCCTACATCGAAGACCAGGCACGCGACATCGGGCGACGCCTGGACGTGCGCATCCGCATGAAGACCTTCGAAGGCGTGTGCATCATGGTCGGCCACGGCATTGGTGTCGGCATCGTGCCGCGTACCATTGCGCGCCAGCATCGACGCAATACCCGCACTGTTGCGGTTCCGCTTGCAGATGCTTGGGCACAGCGCCGCCTGTGCGCCTGTTTCGCCGAATGGGCGCAGCTGTCACCGGCGATGCGCAGCCTGCTGCTTCACCTGGGCGTGCAGCAGCAGAAAAATGTGTGAAATGTTGTTGACACACTCTCTGCCGTCCCGCACAATTCATCTCCTGAGTCGCCCAGGTGGCGGAATTGGTAGACGCACTAGTTTCAGGTACTAGCGGGTAAAACCGTGGAGGTTCGAGTCCTCTCCTGGGCACCACGACTCAAGATGATCAAACCCGCGAAAGCGGGTTTTTTCGTTTCCGGGGTTTGGCGATCCTGGCATCGCAACCGCCACTCGGACTGTCGTATCTCGCACCGTCAGGGCGTCGTCTGCGGGTGCATACCTACTCCCGGCGCGTCGTCACCGGACCTTGAACGGCCCCCTTTTGGGGCGCATTTCACGTTCCCCGTTCAATTCGTACTTTTCCTAGTCGAGATCCACCCGATTCCTTTTCGGTGGGAGGCAGATTTGCGGGAGCCGGCTGCGGGTGTATCGCCACGACCTGACCAGCGCCCCTCCTCTCCCCCAAAGGACGCACCAATGCAGCGCAGCATCATCTGCCCACACTGCCATACCGGCTCGAACCACGGCGTAAGCGTATGCGTGGGATGCCAGGCCGAGGTCCATTACGGCGCATCAAAGGAGGCCGTAATGCTTGTCTTTGTCGCCGCCATCATCTGCGGCGCACTTGTCGGCAGCCGATTTCAGGCCACTGCCGGCTGGCTCGCATGCGGCGCCGTACTTGCGGCGGGGATCTGGGCCATTTCCCGATTGTCTTCCGACCGGGTGGTGTTCAAACGCGTCTATCGCACGCGCTGAACCTGCGCCGTTGCACCACCCCGAGGGCAATGCCCGCGCGACCAGCGTCGCCCCAACAAAAACCCCGCCTCGCGGCGGGGTCAAAATACAGCACGGTGTTTCCAGGGAGTTTCAGTGCCCACCACCGGCGGCTGCACCCGCACCTGCGCCGAATGGCGGCTTGGCCAGCCACAGGAACGTGATGATCGCCAGGAAGATCCAGCCCAGCAGGAAGAAGATGTCGTTGAAGCCCATCTGCGATGCCTGGTGGTTGATCATGTTGTTCAGTACCGCTGCGCCGTGCTGCAGGTCGCCCTGCCCCATCGCCGCCACTTGGTCCTGCATGCCCGGCTGATAGGCCGAGATATGCTCGGTCAGGTCGGCATGGTGCACCTGGGTGCGCCGCGCCCACAGCCACGTCGTCAGCGACGCCGCGAAACTGCCACCCAGCGTACGCAGGAACGTGGCCAGGCCGGAGCCCGCCGCGATCTCGCGTCCATCCAGGTCCGACAGCAGGATCTGCAGCACCGGCATGAAGAACAGCGCGACGCCGATGCCCATGATCAGCTGTACGCCGGCCACGTGCATGTAGTCCACCTGCAGGTTGAAGTTCGATCGCAGGAAGCTGGTCATCGACAACACGATGAACGCGACCGTGGCCAGCATGCGCATATCGAAGCGCGACGCATACTTGCCCACGAACGGGGTCATGATCACCGGCAGGATGCCGATCGGCGCCGTCGCCAGGCCCGCCCAGATCGCGGTGTAGCCCATGTCACGCTGCAGCCACTGCGGGATCAGCAGCGCCACGCTGAAGAACGCTGCGTAGGCCACCACCATCGCCAGCGTACCGGCGCGGAAGTTGCGGTGCCGGAACAGCTTCAGGTCAACGATCGGATCCTTGTCGGTCAGCTCCCAGATCAGGAACACCGTCAGTGTCACCACCGCCACGCAGGCCAGCACCACGATCTTCATCGACGAGAACCAGTCCTCGTCGTTGCCCAGGTCGAGGACCAGCTGAAGCGCACCGACGCCGATCACCAGGGTGACCAGGCCGACGTAGTCCATCTTCGGCTTCTCGATCTGCTCCGGGCGCCCCTTCAGCTGGTTGCCCACCACCAGCGCAGCGAAGATGCCCAGCGGCACGTTGATCAGGAAGATCCACTCCCAGCTGTAGTTGTCGGTGATCCAGCCACCGAGGATCGGGCCACAGATCGGCGCAACCACCGTGATCATCGCCAGCAGTGCCAATGCCTGCCCGCGTTTCTCGCGCGGATAGATCGAGACCAGCAGCGACTGCGTGATCGGGTACATCGGGCCGGCCACGAACCCCTGCAGCGCACGCGACAGCACCAGCATTCCCATGCTCTGCGCCAGGCCGCACAGCAGCGAGGTGATGACAAAGGCCAGCGTGGCCCAGACGAACAGCTTGCGTTCGCCGAAACGGCGGCTGAGCCAGCCGGTCAGCGGCAGCGCGATGGCCGTGCTGACCGCGAACGAGGTGATGACCCAGGTCGCCTGCTGCGAACTGGCGCCGAGATTGCCGGCGATGGTCGGCAGCGAGACGTTGGCGATGGTGGTGTCGAGCACCTGCATGAACGAGGCCATCGCCAGGCCCACAGTGCACAGTGCGACGCTGGGCGGCAGGAACCCGGAGGCCGCACCCGGCGCCGCCGGTGCGCCCGGAGCGCCGGGCGCGGCTGGAGCTTGTGCGGACATGGCGACCTCAGCCCACCTTCGCCTGCTGCTGCGGCAAGTTGCCCTGGATGATCGTGTGGATCACCTCGTCGGCATCATGCAGCTGCTTGGCATACACGTCGGTGTCGAACACCGTGCCCTTGGCCGGAGTGCTCGGCAGCACTTCGCCCTTCTGGTCGCGCAGGCTCACTTCAGCCTTCATCGACAGGCCGATGCGCAGCGGGTGTTCAGCCAGCTGCTTGGCATCGATGGCGATGCGCACCGGCACGCGCTGCACGATCTTGATCCAGTTGCCGCTGGCGTTCTGCGCCGGCAGCAGCGAGAACGCGGAGCCGGTGCCCAGGCCAAGGCTCTGGATGCGGCCCTTGTACTTCACGTCACCGGCGTACAGGTCCGACTTCAGTTCCACTTCCTGGCCCAGGCGCATGTGGCGCAGCTGGGTTTCCTTGAAGTTGGCCTCGACCCACATCTGCTCGGTCGGCACCACGGCCATCAGGGCATTGCCCGGCTGCACGCGCTGGCCGACCTGCACCGAACGACGGGCGACGTAGCCGGTGACCGGCGCGACGATGCCGGCGCGGGCGTTGTTGAGGAAGGCCTGGCGCAGCTGCGCGGCAGCCGCCTGCACATCCGGCTGGGTGGCGATCACGGTGTCGTCGACCAGCGCGCGGTTGCGCTCGACGGTCTCGCGCGAGCCGGCCACGGCCGCTTCGGCGGCAGCCAGCTCGTCACGGGCGTGGGCCAGTTCTTCGTTGGAGATGGCGCCGGTGGCGGCCAGGTCCTTGCGGCGGGCGAAGTCTTCGCGCACGCGCTTCAGGGTCACCTGGCGGGCGTTCAAGTCCGCCTGGGCGCCTTCCACGCTGCGGTACAGACCGCGGGTCTGGCGCACCGTCTTGGCCAGGTTGGCTTCGGCCTGCTGCAGTGCCACCGCGGTGTCGGACGGGTCCAGCTGCACCAGCAGCTGGCCGCGCTCCACGCGCATGCCGTCATCGGCGTTGATGGCGACCACGGTACCGGCCACCAGCGGGGTGATCTGCACCTGGTTGCCCTGCACGTAGGCATCGTCGGTCTCTTCGAACCAACGGCCGAACATGAAGTACCACAGCGCCAGTGCGGCAAGCAGCAGCACGACGATCACGAACAGGCCGCGCAGCAGGTTGCCGCGGCGGTTGGGGGCGGCCGGGGCCGCGGTGTCTTGGGTCTGGCTCATGGCGGACGTCTTCAGGAATGCGAGGAATCGGAATGGGAGGCGATCGGTGCGCGGTCGGCGTCAGCGGGCTGGAAACCACCGCCCAGCGCCTTGCTCAGGCGCACCGAGGACTGCACCTGCTGCGACTGCAGGCCGGCCAGCTGCTGCTGCGACTGCAGCAGGGTGGACTGCGCGGTCAGCACGTCCAGGTAGCTGCCGATGCCGGCGCGGTAACGCTGCTGGGCCAGGTCGAAGGCCGAGCGTGCGGTATCCACCGCCTGCTGCTGCGAGTGCGCCTGCTGCGCCAGCGAGCGCACCGCGTTGACCTGGTCGGCGACGTCGCGCAGTGCGTCGAGCACGGCCTGGTTGTAGTTGGCCACCGCCAGGTCGTACTGCGCATCGGTGTTGGCGAGGTTGGCGCGCAGCTTGCCGCCTTCGAAGATCGGCAGGCTCAGCGCCGGGCCGATGTAGGCGAAGGTGGAGCTGCTCTTCAGCAGGTCGCCCACGTTCGGGGCGACCACGCCGGCCAGCGCGGTCAGGTTGAAGCTCGGGTAGAACCTGGTCTTGGCAACCTTGATCTGCTTGTCGGCCGCTTCAACGCGCCAGCGTGCGGCAACGATGTCGGGGCGACGGCCCAGCAGTTCGCTGGGCAGCACGCCCGGCAGCTGCAGCGCCACCGGGTTCAGCGGCTGCGGGCGCTGGATCGACAGGCCACGGTCCGGGCCCTTGCCGACCAGCGCGGCCAGTGCGGTGCGGGCCGCGTCGATCCGCTGCTGTGCGGCCTGCACCTGCTGCTGCGCGGCCGGTACGCGGGCCTCGGCCTGGCGCACCTGCAGATCGCTGTCGATGCCGGCGCGGCGGCGCTGGCGGGTCAGTTCCAGCGACTTCTGCGAACGGGCCAGCTCTTCCTCGGCCACATCGTTGAGCTGCCAGGCGTAGGCCAGGTCGGCATAGGCCTGGGTGATGCCGGTGGACAGGTTCAGGCGTGCGGCCTGGGCCTCGACGGTGGCCGCATGCGCGCCGTCCACGGCCGCTTCCCAAGCGGCGCGCTTGCCGCCCCACAGGTCCACGCCATAGCTGAAGTCGAAGGCGACCTGGCTGCTGCCGGCGTAATGGCCACCGATCTCGCTGCCTGCCATCGACTCAGGCAGGCGCAGCCCGGTATATCCACCGGACACCGACAGGCTGGGCAGCTCATCGGCACGTGCGGTGCCGACCTGGGCCTGGGCCTGGCGCAGGCGCGCGTCGGCGGCGTCCAGGCTCGGGTGGCCGGCCAGGCCCTCGGCGACCAGCGCGTCCAGCTGCGCATCGCCCAGCGCCTTCCACCAGTCCTGCGCCGGGAAGCCGGTGGCGCTGAGGTCGGTGTCGGCCAGGGTGCGTTCGCTGTGCAGGCTGTCCACGTCAAGCACGTGGCCCTGCGGGTTGAGGCCACGACTGCTGGCGCAGGCGGCCAGGGCCAGGGCCAGCGCTGACACCAGCAGCGCGCGCCCGGACCGGCGGAGAGTGGAATGCGGGATCGGGTTCATGGGGTCGTCAGGGAATCGCGGATTCGGGTAAGGAGGGACAGCAGCAGCGTGCGCTCGTCGGCGGAAAGATCACGCAGGGCGTAATCCATCACCGCGTCGCCACGCAGCTTCAACCGCGCCCACAATGCGCGGCCTTCATCGGTCAGCACGATCTGCAGCGCACGCCGGTCCTGCGCATGCGGTTCGCGGCGGACGCAGCCCAGTGCCTCGAGCTTGTCCAGCAGGCGGGTGACTGCGCTGGGTACCTGGTCGATGGCCTGGGCCAGTTCGTTGGCCGTGCACGGGGCCATGTGCGAGAGCACCTTCAACCCGATGTAGTGGGTGAAGCCGATACCCAAGTCTTCTTCAGCCATGGACGCGTCGAGTTGCCGGACCAGGCCGTCGCGCACCTGGCGCAGCAGCAGGCCGAAACTGGGGGGAGTGGTTGCAGGACAGATCATGGGGGAGCATTCTCTTCCAAAAAAAATATTTCTCAATGGAAATATTCGATCTGGCATCGAATGCTGTGTTGCAGCAGTGGGCTGGATCAATGAAGGCGCCTACCTTAATGATCTGGTCAGGTGGCCCGGTAGTACAATTCAGCCAATGGATGACACATTTCAGCCAGCGGACATGATGAACAAGGCAGAAATTCCCGCTCCCAAGCGCCTGCTCAGGGACGACGCACTGGATTGGTTCGAGCGCAACGATGGCCCACCGGTGGTCGCTTTCCGCTTCGACAGCCCGCAGGGGCTGGTCCGGGAAGTGGACTGGCACCACCATCAGCGCGCCCAGCTGATCTGTGTCGAGCGTGGCCTGCTGACCACCCGCACCTCGCACGGGACGTGGTCGCTGGCGCCGGGCTCGGCCGGCTGGATGCCGCCGCTGGAGCCGCATACGGTGACCCTGGATGGTCCGCTGCGCGGTTGGGGCATGGCACTGGCCGCGCCGGCCTGCGCCACCCTGCCCGCCGATCCCTGCGTACTGGGCCTGTCCAAGCTGGCGCAGGCGCTGGCCGACCGCATCTGCGAATGGCCGCTGGGCTACGACACCACGCCCGAGCGCCAGCACATCATCGAGGTGCTGCTGGACGAGATCCGCACCGCGCCGCGCCAGCGCATGCACCTGCCGATGCCGCACGACCGGCGCCTGCTGAAGATCGCCTCGCAGCTGCTGGCCGACCCGTCCGACGAGCGCAGCCTGGCCGAATGGGCGCATTGGGCCGGCCTGTCGCCGCGCAGCCTGACCCGTCACTTCCGCGACGAGACCACGCTCAGCTTCGCCCAGTGGCGGCAACAGGCCCGCCTGTCCGAAGCCCTGCGCCAGCTGACCGATGGCCGCAGCGTGGCCGACATCGCCCATGCACTGGGCTTCAGCAGCGCCAGTGCCTTCGTCACCGTGTTCCGCCGCCACTTCGGGCTGCCACCGGGGCGCTATCTGGCGCGGGTCGGGCATGGCCTGGAAACCGGGCTGGACCCTGCACGTGGCTTGGCATCCCCCGCCGCATCCGGATAATCACAGGATTGCGAGCGGCGACCGCCGTC
Organism: Stenotrophomonas sp. YJH_SMC_19; assembly: GCF_059367915.1. NCBI lineage: Bacteria > Pseudomonadati > Pseudomonadota > Gammaproteobacteria > Lysobacterales > Lysobacteraceae > Stenotrophomonas > Stenotrophomonas sp. YJH_SMC_19. The sequence continues at coordinate 2,777 of NZ_JCAFRI010000012.1, read as the reverse complement.
GCCGCCTCCCGACATAGGTAACAACGCCGCATGACCGAACTTGCCCGCCCCGTGTTCCACGGATTCGAACAACTGCCGCTGCGCGAGTACGCCGAACGCGCCTACCTCGACTACTCGATGTACGTGGTCCTGGACCGCGCCCTGCCGTTCATCGGCGACGGCCTGAAGCCGGTGCAGCGCCGCATCATCTATTCGATGAGCGAGCTGGGCCTGAATGCTGCGTCCAAGCCCAAGAAGTCCGCGCGCACCGTCGGTGACGTCATCGGTAAGTACCACCCGCACGGCGACAGCGCGTGCTACGAGGCGCTGGTGCTGATGGCGCAGCCGTTCTCGTACCGCTACCCGCTGATCGAGGGCCAGGGCAACTTCGGCTCCAGCGATGACCCGAAGTCGTTCGCGGCGATGCGTTACACCGAATCCAAGCTGACCCCGATCGCCGAAGTACTGCTGGGCGAACTGGGCCAGGGCACCACCGACTGGGCACCGAACTTCGACGGCACCCTGCAGGAACCGACCTGGATGCCAGCGCGGCTGCCGCACCTGCTGCTGAACGGCACCACCGGCATCGCCGTGGGCATGGCCACCGACGTGCCGCCGCACAATCTCAACGAGATCGTCAGCGCACTGCTGCACCTGCTGGACAACCCCGATGCGACCGTGCGCGACCTGTGCGAGCACGTGCAGGGCCCGGACTACCCGTCCAGCGCCGAGATCATCACCGCCGCCAACGATCTGCGGAACATCTACGAGACCGGCAACGGCAGCGTGCGTGCGCGTGCGACCTTCAACAAGGAAGCCAACAACATCGTGGTGACGGCGCTGCCGTTCCAGGTGTCGCCGTCGAAGGTGATCGAGCAGATCGCCGCGCAGATGCGCGCCAAGAAGCTGCCGTGGCTGGAAGACATCCGCGACGAATCCGACCACGCCAACCCGGTGCGCGTGGTGCTGGTGCCACGTTCCAACCGCGTCGACGCCGACCAGCTGATGGGCCACCTGTTCGCGACCACGGACCTGGAGCGCAGCTACCGCGTCAACCTCAACGTGATCGGGCTGGACGGCCGTCCGCAGGTGAAGAACCTGAAGATGCTGCTCAGCGAATGGCTGACCTTCCGCAGCAACACCGTCACCCGCCGCCTGCAGCACCGCCTGCAGAAGGTCGAGCGCCGCCTGCACCTGCTGGAAGGCCTGCTGGTCGCCTTCCTCAACCTGGACGAGGTGATCCACATCATCCGTACCGAGGACGAACCGAAGGCGGCGCTGATCGCGCGCTTCGGCCTGTCCGAGGAACAGGCCGAGTACATCCTGGAAACCAAGCTGAAGCAGCTGGCCCGCCTGGAGGAGATGAAGATCCGCGGCGAGCAGGACGAGCTGGCCAAGGAACGCGAGAAGATCCTCGGCATCCTCGACAGCAAGGCCAAGCTGAAGAAGCTGATCCGCGACGAACTGACGGCCGACGCCAAGAAGTTCGGCGACGCGCGCCGTTCGCCGCTGGTGCAGCGCCAGGCCGCGCAGGCCATCGACGAGACCGAGCTGGTGCCGAGCGAGCCGATGACCGTGGTGCTGTCGGAAAAGGGCTGGATCCGTGCCGCCAAGGGCCATGACGTCGATGCGTCCGCCCTCTCCTACCGCGACGGTGATGCCCTGCAGGGCGCGGTGCGTGCGCGCAGCACCCAGCAGGTCGCGTTCCTCGACAGCGAGGGCCGCGCCTACTCGACGCCGGTGCACACCCTGCCCTCCGCGCGTGGCAACGGTGAGCCGCTGACCGGCCGCTTCTCGCCGGCAGCGGGTACCAGCTTCGTGACCCTGGCCAGTGCCGAGCCGGATGCCCGCTTCGTGCTGGCCTCCAGCCATGGCTACGGCTTCGTCACCCGCTTCGAGAACCTGATCGGTCGCAACAAGGCCGGCAAGGCGATGCTGAACCTGTCGTCCGGCTCGTCGGTGCTCACCCCGTCGATGGTCGCCAACGTGGCCACCGACCGCATCGTGGCGGTGACCAGTTCCGGCAACCTGCTGGCGATCGCCGCCAACGACCTGCCGGAACTGGACAAGGGCAAGGGCAACAAGATCATCGAGATCCCGAAGGCCAAGCTCGCCACTGAACGCGTGGTCGCCATCGTGGCGATCAGCCCGGGGCAGACCCTGCAGGTGCGCAGCGGTCAGCGCACGATGGGGCTGAAGTTCAACGAGCTCGACGCCTACCTCGGCGCCCGCGCCACCCGCGGCCACCTGCTGCCGCGCGGCTGGCAGAAGGTGGAAGGGTTGTCGGTGGAATAAGGGCTTGGGCCCTGCCCCTGGTGGGTGTCAACCTTGGTTGAGGTGGGTGTCAACCTTGGTTGACACGCATTACCCCGGCAAACGCCAACCTCGGTTGGCGTTTTCGATCCCAATGGGGTCAGAGCCGTTTTCGTTGAAAACGGATCCGACCCCGGACACGAAAAAGCCGGGGCATTCCCCGGCTTTTTCGTTGTCGGCTGGCGGGCGATGGAGCAGCTGGCTGGCGAAGGCTGGCTGGCGGTGCTCCGGTGCTGGCGGGCGACATTGCTTTGTGCGCCTGGTAGAGCCGACCGCTGGCCGGCTGCCTTTTGCTCCTGGTAGAGCCGACTGTCAGTCGGCTGCTCCTTTGCTCCTGGTAGAGCCGACTGTTAGTTGTGATCTCTCTGTACGTTGTTCATCCGGGACATCTTTGGAAAATGGTGGTTACCACACCTCTCCAGACCCCAAAGAGCCCGGATGAACCACCATAAAAATGCCCGTTTGACCGTCCATAGTCGAGCACT
>NZ_JCAFRI010000011.1:0-137651 GCF_059367915.1 Stenotrophomonas sp. YJH_SMC_19 | reverse complement strand
TAAAGCTGCAGATGATTGATTCTGGCAACGTATCGCTTGCTTTAAAACAATTAATAGTTGCTTGATCAAACGTCTGCAAGATGGACAATCATCCTTCCTGCAGGCGCCTTCACAAGATACCTGCGCATACTTTCAAAGATCTTGGGAAGTGGCCTCAGCGCCGCTCCCGTGTGCTGCGAAGCTTCCTTCGTAGCGAGCCGCCCATTATGCCAGACTTTTTCAGTCCGTCAACACCTTCGCTCGATCATCTCGTTCGGCGGTGGTGGGCGCCCTGTTGTCGCTGAAGCCCCTTGGTGGCGACCCCTGCGACGGGGGAGGAGAAGTATGTCCCTATTCCCATCGTTTGTGAAGGGGGTGTGGCGATTTTTTTCACCGGATGTTGCATCCGTTCATCCGTCGCGCTGCGGGAGGACCGCCCGAAGAGCAGCCAAGCGTGGGCTTGGCTCTACAAGAGCATAAGGAAGGGCCGGCTGCGCCGGCCCTTCCTTTGTCTCAGGCAGCGACCAGGCGTACGCGGGCGAAGGTGCGCTTGCCGACCTGCAACAGGCCTTCGAAGCCCGGCTGCAGCACCTGCTGGCCGTCTTCGACCACCTCGCCGTCCACCTTGACCGCGCGCTCCTTGAGCTTGCGGTTGGCTTCGGAGTTGCTCGGGGTCAGGCCGGCCGCGGTCAGCAGCGCAGCAATACGCAGGCCTTCGACCGGGATCGCCACGTCCTGCAGCGGCAGCTGGGTGATATCGCCCTGCCCGGTCACCGCCGCTTCCCAGCCGGCGATCGCCTGCTCGGCCGCTGCGGCGTCGTGGAAGCGGGTCGCCAGTTCACGCGCCAGGCGCAGCTTGACCACGCGCGGGTTCAGGCCGCCATTGGCCACCTGCTCGCGCAGCTGCACGGCTTCGGCCTGGCTGATGTCGAAGGACAGCAGCTCGATCCAGCGCCACATCAGGGTGTCGTCCACCTTCATGGTCTTGGTGACGATGTCGATGGCCGGTTCGCTGATGCCAATGTAGTTGCCCAGCGACTTGGACATCTTGTTGACGCCGTCCAGGCCCTCCAGCAGCGGCATGGTCAGCACCACCTGCGGCTTCTGGCCGTGGTGCTCCTGCAGGCCACGGCCCATCAGCAGGTTGAACTTCTGGTCGGTACCGCCCAGCTCCACGTCGGCCTCCAGGGCCACGGAGTCGTAGCCCTGCACCAGCGGGTACAGGAACTCATGGATGGCGATGGACTGCTGGGCGGCGTAGCGCTTGGCGAAGTCGTCGCGCTCGAGCATGCGTGCCACGGTGTGCTGGCCGGCCAGGCGGATCATGTCGGCCGCGCCCATCTTGCCGAACCACTCCGAGTTGAAGCGGACTTCGGTACGGCTGCGGTCCAGCACCTTGAACACCTGCTCCTCATAGGTACGGGCGTTGGCCAGCACGTCCTCGCGGCTGAGCGGCTTGCGGGTGAGGCTCTTGCCGGACGGGTCGCCGATCATGCCGGTGAAGTCGCCGATCAGGAAAATGACCTGGTGGCCGAGGTCCTGGAACTGGCGCATCTTGTTCAGCAGCACCGTGTGGCCCAGGTGCAGGTCGGGCGCGGTGGGGTCGAAGCCGGCCTTGATCCGCAGCGGGCGGCCCTCCTGCAGGCGCGCACGCAGATCCTCGAGCTTGAGGATCTCGTCGGCACCACGGCCGATCTGGGCAAGGGCTTCTTCAATCGAGGACACGTGACTACTCCCGGCAACGCCGATTCTTGTGTGGGGTGTTAAAGCAAAGTTAACCCGATTGGCTTCACAAAAGCCAATGGGCACAAGGGTTTGACGCGGTTTTCTCAGGTGTCTATGGTAACCGGCGATCAGGCCCCCGCTCCCGGGCCACCAGGAAAAAACCGCCGATGCACAATTCCGAACAAGGGCGCGCACGCAAGCAGCGCTTCCAGGAACGCCTCCACGTCCTGCACGACAACGCCCTGCATCGGAAGCTCAGGCAACATCTTCCCGCCGCCTTCAACGAGCGCTGGACCCGGCGCCACTGGATGCATGCCAGCCTGTTCGCGACCATCGGCGCCCTGGTGGCGACGATCGTGCCGGGCTTCTCGCACACCATCGACGCCCCCTTTGCCGACAGCCATACCAGCCTGGCACTGCCGTTGCCGCCGCTGGCCATGGCCCGCCAGCAGCAGGTGCCCGGTGACAGCTGGCAGGTGCTGCGCGTGGAACGCGGCCAGACCCTGAGCGATCTGTTCGACAAGGCCGGTATCCCGGCGACCACCCTGCACCGGGTACTGGACCACCCGGGGGCGCGCGAGGCGCTGACCAAGCTTCGCCCGGGCGCCGAGATCGCCTTCGACATGCCCCTGTCCGGCGACCTGCGCAGCATCCGCTTCGACCGCGATGCCGACAACCGGGTGGAGCTGAGCCTGGCCGGTGACGACATCAAGGAGAAGGTGACCAAGCGCGAGACCTCCACGCGCACGGTGGTCACCAGTGGCGAGATCACCAGCTCGCTGTATGCCGCGGCCCGCCGCGCCGGGCTGTCGCCGTCGGCGATCGCGACGATGACCGACGACATCTTCAAGTACGACATCGACTTCTCGAAGGACCTGCAGCCGGGCGACCGCTTCAGCGTGGTGATGGATGAAACCTGGCGCGAAGGCGAGAAGGTGGACACCAGCAAGATTCTGGCGGCGACTTTCACCACCGGTGGCAAGACCTATTCCGGCTTCCGCTTCGACCGCAACGGCAAGTCCGAGTACTACGACATCAACGGCCGTTCGCTGAAGAAGAGCTTCATCCGCATGCCGATCCCGTTCGCGCGGCTGAGCTCGACCTTCGGTGCGCGCAAGCACCCCGTGCTGGGCAAGATGCGCATGCACAAGGGCGTGGACTACGCCGCGCGCACCGGCACCCCGATCATGGCCGCCGGCGACGCCCGCGTGCAGTTCGCCGGCGTGCAGCGCGGTTACGGCAACGTGGTGATCCTCGACCACGGCCGTGGCCACACCACCCTGTATGGGCACATGTCGCGCTTTGCGAACATCAAGACCGGCCAGCGGGTGGCCCAGGGCACGGTGATCGGTTATGTCGGCTCGACCGGCCTGGCCACCGGCCCGCACCTGCACTACGAATTCCGCGTCAACGGCGAGCACCGCAACCCGCTGACCGTGACCATGCCGCCGCCGGAGCCGCTGAAGGGCGCCGAGCTGGTCGCCTTCCGCGCGCAGACCGCGCCGGCGATGGCCCGCATCCAGGGCATGGAGAAGCTGATCTACGCCGATGCCAGCCCGGCACCGACCAGCCGCGACGAGGCCGCCCCCGAGGTGGCCAGCGCCAAGGACAAGAGCAGCACCGGCCGCAAGCGCGGCTGAGCCCCTGCGTTGACGAAGAAGGACGCGGCAGCACAAGCTTGCCGCGTCCTTTTTTTATGCCCGCCATGAACACGACTGCCGACACTGACGCCCCCCTGTACCTTGGCCTGATGTCGGGCACCAGTGCCGACGGCATCGATGCCGCGCTGGTGCAGTTTCCTGCCGGCGGAGGCTGCCGCTTCGTGCACGGCCTGACCGCCCGCTGGGAGCCGGTGCTGCGTGCACGGCTGGTGGCGCTGGGCGAAGGTGGTCCACTGGATTCGCTGGAGGAGCTGGGCGAGCTGGACGCCCGGATCGCGATCAGCTTCGCCGGGGCCGCCAACCAGCTGCTGGCCGAGGCTGGCGTGGACCGCAGCCAGGTGCGTGCGATCGGCTCGCATGGGCAGACCGTGCGTCACCGGCCGTTGGCCGACCCCGCCTTCACCGTGCAGCTGGGCGACGGCAACCGCATCGCCGAGTTGACCGGGATCACCACGGTCTCCGACTTCCGCCGCCGCGACGTGGCGGCCGGGGGCCATGGTGCGCCACTGATGCCGGCCTTCCACCTGGCCATGCTGGGCACGGCCGACGAAGACCGCGCCGTGCTCAATCTGGGCGGTATCGCCAACCTGACCCTGATTCCGCGCGAAGGTGCGGTACGTGGCTTCGATACCGGCCCGGCCAATGCGCTGATGGATGCCTGGTGCCAGCGCCACACCGGCCGCACCTTTGATGCCGACGGCGCGTACGCCGCCAGCGGCGCGGCGGACGAGGGCCTGCTGGCGGGCTGGCGCTCGGACCCGTGGTTCGCGCTGCCGCCGCCGAAGAGCACCGGCCGTGAGCAGTTCCACCTGGCCTGGGCCGAGTCGCACATGGCCGAGGGCCAGTACGCGGCGGCCGACGTGCAGGCAACCCTGCTGGAGCTGACCGTGGCAACGGTGGCCGACGCGCTGCTGGCGCAGCAGCCGCAGACCCGCCGCCTGCTGGTCTGTGGCGGCGGGGTACGCAACCGGCAGCTGATGAAGCGCCTCGCGGCCTGGCTGCCGGACGTGCAGGTGGAATCCAGCGCCGTGCACGGGCTGGACCCGGAGTACGTGGAGGCAATGGGCTTCGCATGGCTGGCGCAGCGGACGATGGACGGGCTGGCCGGCAACCTGCCAAGCGTGACCGGAGCTAAGGGCCCGCGGATCCTGGGGGCGATCCACCTGGCGTGAGGTGGCGCCATCCACGCGTGGCATGGATCTACCGGGCAGCCGGACGTGGGCTCGTCTCTACAGCATTGCGGCGCGGCCGCTAATCGAAGCCCTGCCCTGCGGGCAAGGCCTGCAGGGCGGCAATGGCATCGGACAGGGCATCCACTTCCGGATCGCCGAAGCCGGAGCGGACTTCCAGTTCACTGCTGAACAGGCCCTGCTCCAGCAAGGCGGCACAGGTCTGTTCGTGGGTCCAGCCGCGGGCGACCGCGACGCGTTTGATACGTTCCAGCAGCAGCGGGTCCAGGTCCCGCAGCACAACGTCGGCCATGCTCACTTCCCCGTTCGCAAGGCACCGCCCCCTCGGCGCGTCGGGGCGATGATCCCGCAGACCGGGCGGGCAGGCAATCAGGTCGAGCCGGCGGTCTGGCGACGGCGCTGCTGCAGGATCAGCAGGGCGCAGAGGATCACCACCGGGATCGCCACCAGCGCGGTACCGACGAAGAACAGCGCGTAGCCTTCCAGCAGCGTCCGGCCCTGTGCGAGCGTCTGTACCGACCACCCCGAGAGCCCCTTGAGCGCCTTGCCGGGCATCGCGTAGAACGAGCTCAGCAGTGCGTACTGGGTTGCGGTGTATCCAATGCTGGTCAGGCTCGACATGTAGGCGATCAGCGCCGTACCGGCGAAGCCGCTGGCGAAGTTGTCGATTGCCATGGCCACGGCGAAATGGGTTGTGTCCGGGCCGGAATAGGCCAGCCAGGCAAACGCCAGGTTGGAGGCCGGCCCCAGCACGGCGCCTACCATCAGCGCCGCCAGCACCCCCCAGCGGACCGAGACCAGGCCCGCTGCGGCAATACCGACGAAGGTCGCGACCAGCCCGACCGAACCACGCACCGCGCCCACGGTATCTTCGTCCAGGCCGAGATCGACGTAGAACGGGTTGGCCATCGGTCCCATGACGAAGTCGGCCATGCGATAGACGCTGATGGCCACCAGGATCAGGATCGCGCCGCTGCGATGCTCGCGGACGAAGGCGATGAACGGTCCCGCTACGGCGTCGAACAATCCGCGCGGTGTCCACAGCGAGGTCGCCTGCGCCTGCACGGCAGCCACTTCCCGCGCGGGTTCGCGGGCCATCACCACAGCCACCACGCCAAGCGCCATCAGCACGGCCATGATCTCGTAGGAAACCTGCCAGCCGACACGGGCCGCGATGATCAGGATCAGCGCATCGGTGACCAGCAATGCAGTGCGGTAGCCCAGTGCCGAGGATGAGGTCAGCAGTCCAAGCTGCTCGCTGTTGTCAGCACTTTCAATGCGCCAGGCATCGATGACGATGTCCTGGGTGGCCGAAGCAAACGCCACGATCACGGCCATCACGCCGAACACGACGATGTGCTGCCAGGCGATACCCAGGAACTGGATCTGGCCCCCCTTGGGCTGGACCAGCGCCATGCCGACCAGGCCCACCACCACGACCAGCTGCGACAGCAGCATCCAGCCACGGCGGCGGCCAAAGCGGCCGAACAGAGGCACGTCGGTCTTGTCGACGATCGGTGCCCACAGGAACTTCATGGTGTAGGCCAGCCCGACCCATGACAGGAAGCCGATCGTACTCAGCTCGATGCCTTCCTTGCGCATCCAGAAGCCGAGCGTGTTGCCCACCAGATAGATCGGCAGGCCGGAACTGAAGCCGAGCAGCAGCATCGCCAGCACCTTGCGCTGGCTCAGGTTGGACAACACCTGCTGCCACGGTCGGCGCGGCTTGGCAGCCTCGGTCACAGGTCGTAGTCCACGGTGAACGGGGCGTGGTCGGAGAAGCGCTCGTCGCGATAGATCGAGCAGCTTCGCAGGCGGTCACGCAGGCCCGGGGTGATGAACTGGTAGTCGATGCGCCAACCGACATTGTTGGCACGGGCGGCGCCGCGGTTGCTCCACCAGGTGTAGTCCTCGCCGGTGGGGTTGAGCAGGCGGTAGGCATCGGCCCAGCCGCGGCCGGCGGTGACATCGGTGGTCTGGCCGTGGTCGGCGCAGAGGGCGTTGAGCCAGTCGCGCTCCTCCGGCAGGCAGCCGGAATTCTTCTGGTTGGACTTCCAGTTCTTGATGTCCAGCGCCGAACGCACGATGTTCCAGTCGCCACACAGCACGTAGTCGCGGCCGCTGCGCGCCCACTCCTCCAGGATCGGCCGCAGCCATTCCATCACTTCGAACTTGAAGCCCTGCCGCAGGTCGCCCGAGCTGCCGGACGGGATATAGAAGGAGACCACGCTGAGGTTGCCGTAGCGTGCCTCGATGTAGCGGCCTTCGTCGTCGAACGGGGCCCAGCCCAGCGAAGTGATGACCTGGTCCGGCTCGCGCTTGCTGTAGATCGCCACGCCGCTGTAGCCCTTCTTGGTAATGGCGTCGCGGTAGAAGCAGTGGTGGCCGTCCGGGCGGAACATCGGGTCGCTCAGCTGGTCTTCCTGGGCCTTGGTTTCCTGGATGCACAGGACATCGGCATCCTGGGCACGGAACCAGTCGAGGAAGCCCTTGGTCGCGGCGGAACGGATGCCATTGGCGTTGAAACTGATGATGCGCATGCGGAAGACCTACGGCGGGAAACCGGGCAAGCATACCGGTTGACTGCAGGGCTGCGCAGTCCGCCGGGTGGGCCCGCCAGCGCCTTCACACGGGGCCGGACGAGCGCGAAACGCCCAGCTGGATTAGGATTTGTGCTCCAAATGAAGATGAATCGAGTTTTGATGAGCGACCACCGCCACCGTTTCCTGCAGCTGGCCCTGACCGCCGACGCCCTTCGCTTCGGCCAGTTCACCCTCAAGTCCGGCCGGCTGAGCCCCTATTTCTTCAACGCCGGGCGCTTCGACTCCGGCTCGCTGCTGTCCCAGCTCGGCGCGTGCTATGCCGATGCTATCGATGCCAGCGGGATCAAGTACGACGTGGTGTTCGGCCCGGCCTACAAGGGCATCCCGCTGGCCACAGCGATGGCCTGCGAGCTGGCCCAGCGCGGCCGCGACCTGCCGCTGTCGTTCAACCGCAAGGAAGCCAAGGACCATGGCGAGGGTGGCCAGCTGATCGGCGCCGACATGCAGGGCAAGCGCGTGCTGATCGTCGACGACGTGATCACCGCCGGTACCGCGATCCGCGAAGCGCTGGGCATCATCCGCGCCGCCGGTGGCACCCCGGCCGGCATCGTGGTGGCACTGGACCGCCAGGAGATCGCTTCGGAGACCGACCGCCGCTCGGCCGCGCAGTCGGTGGCCGAAGAAGCCGGTATCCCGGTGATCGCCGTGGCATCGCTGGCCGATCTGCTTGATTTCGCCTCCGGCAACCCGGAACTTGTGGGTTACCGGCAGCCGCTGGAAGCCTATCGGGCCCAGTACGGCGTTCGTTCGATCCGCTGACCGACCCAGGGGAAAGGTCATGTCCCGAGTTCCTGCTGTCCTCTTCGCCGGCCTGCTGCTGGTCGTGCCGTTCACCGTACCGGCGCAGTCGCGCGACAGCGGCAAGGCGGAAAAGAAGCTGTACTGCTGGAACGAGGGCAAGGAGCGGATCTGCAGTGATTCGCTGCCGGCCGACGCGGTCAACCATGCCCGCGAGGAATTCAATGCGAGCACGGGCCTGCGCAATGCGCAGGTCCAGCGCGCGTTGACCGACGAGGAGCGTGCCGCTGCCAGCACGGCTGCGCAGCAGCAACAGCTGGACCTGATGGCCGAGCAGACCCGCCAGCGCACCGAGCAGGCCATGTTGTCCACCTACGGCAGCGAGGCCGACCTGCGCCGGGTGTTTGCCGAGCGCCAGGAAGTGCTGGACAACAACCTGAAGACCGCCGAGTACAACGTCACCAGCCTGCGTGAGTCGCTGGTGGCGCTGCTGTCGGCGGCGGGAGACCGCGAGCTGGCCGGCGCCAAGGTGGCCGACAAGCAGGCCGAGGCGATCCGCAAGCGGCATGCGCAGCTGCAGGCGCAGCAGCGCTTGCAGGCCGGGCTGGTGCAGCAGCAGCAGGCGTTGAAGGCCGAGATCGACAGCACCCTGCAGCGCTATCGCGAGCTGAAGGGGCTGGTGCCGGCGGACACTCCGGCGGGCTGACGGCGCTGCCTCCGCCGGGCATGGCCCGGCGCTACCCCGGGCCTGGTTACGGGTTGGCCCACGGAATTTATGCACTCTTTACGCGTCGGCCCGGTCCGGCGCGTAGTGCGTTTATGGGGGGTAGGACGACGATGGCGGCCTGAGGTGGAGGGGTTCCACCAGGACGCTATTGCAATGTCCCCCTGGCTGTCGTTGTTGTGTGGCGTGCTGGTGCTGGTTGCCGCCGCCTATCTCCTTTATGTCGTGCTGCGGCCCGAGTCGTTCTGAGCGGAGCCGGCCATGACTGAGATGCTTGTGATTATTGCCGCCAGCCTGCTGCTGGCGTGGCCGCTGGGCCTGTACCTGGCGCGCGTGATGCGCGGCACGCCGATGAAGGTCGACGTGCTGTTCCATTGGATCGAGAAGCCGCTGTACAAGGTGCTCGGCGTAGATCCATCGCGCGCCATGTCCTGGCGCGGCTATGTGCTGGCCTTCGTGCTGAGCAACGTGGTGGTCGCGGTGCTGACCCAGGCGGTGTTCATGACCCAGGCCTGGTTGCCGTTGAACCCGGACCAGATCCCGAACATGCGCTGGGACACCGCGCTGCACACGATGATCTCGTTCCTGACCAACACCAACCAGCAGCACTATTCGGGCCAGGCGCAGCTGTCCTACTTCTCGCAGATGACCGGCATCACCGGCCTGCAGGTGGTGACGCCGATGATGGGCCTGGCGCTGGCGGTGGCGACGCTGCGCGCGTTGTTCTCGCGTGCGCCGCAGGCTGCGGCGACCACCGGGGCCGGCGATGACCGCCAGGTGGCGGTGGGCAACTACTACGTGGACGTGGTGCGCCTGTGCGTGCGCTTCCTGCTGCCGCTGTGCCTGGTGTGGACGCTGGTGCTGACCAGTCAGGGCGTGCCGTCGACGATCGCCGGTGGGCCACAGGCTACGCCGATCGATGCCAGCGCTGGCATGGCCGAACAGAAACTTCCGCTGGGCCCGGTCGCGGCGATGGTCGCGGCCAAGCAGCTGGGCGCCAACGGCGGCGGCTGGTATGGCCCGAACAGCAGCTTCCCGCTGGAGAACCCGACCCCGCTGTCGAACGCGCTGGAGATCGTCGGCATCCTGCTGGTGCCGATGGCGGTGATCTTCATGATCGGCGCGTTCACCGGCCGGCGCCGCTTCGGCGCCCTGGTGTTCAGCTGCATGCTGGGCATGTCGCTGCTGTCCACCGGCGCGATGATGTGGAGCGAAGGGCATAGCGCCAGCGCCGCCACCCCGCTGCTGATGGAAGGCAAGGAAGTGCGCTTCGGCGCCGACGGCACTGCGCTGTGGGCGGCGGTGACCACCCAGGTCTCCAACGGCTCGGTCAACGGCATGCACGATTCGCTGGCGCCGCTCAGTGGCGGCATCGCGATGGTCAACATGCTGGTCAGCGCGATCTGGGGCGGTATCGGCTGCGGCCTGCAGCAGTTCATCGTGTACCTGCTGCTGGGCGTGTTCCTGGCCGGGTTGATGACCGGGCGTACGCCGGAACTGTTCGGCCGCAAGCTGGAGACGCCACAGGTACGCCTGCTGGCCCTGCTGGTGCTGCTGCAGCCGATCACCCTGCTGGTGTTCACCGCGATCACCCTGGCCGTACCCGGCCTGGCGGGCACCTCCAATCCCGGCTTCCATGGCATCAGCCAGGTGTTCTACGAGTATGTCTCGGCCTATGCCAACAACGGTTCGGGCTTCGAAGGGCTGGGTGACGCCACGCTGTGGTGGAACCTGAGCTGCTCGCTGGTGCTGCTGCTGGGCCGATTCCCGTTGCTGATCATCCCGCTGGTGGTGGCCGCACAGCTAGCCGCCAAGCGCCAGGCGCCGGAGTCTGCCGGCAGCCTGCAGATCGAAACCCCGACCTTCGCCCTGACCCTGGTCTCGGTGATCGTCATCCTGACCGTGCTGCAGTTCATGCCGGCGCTGGTACTCGGCCCGATCGCCGACCACCTGAGCCTGGGACTGCACTAAGGACACCCCGATGAGTACCCAAGCAAGTTCCACCCGCAGTTCCCTTGCACCGCGCCCTGCCCTGCTCGATGGCGCCGGCCTGCGCCGTGCGCTGGTCGACGCAGGGCGAAAGCTGTCACCGATGCACCTGGTGCGCAGCCCGGTGATGGCAGTGGTGATGGCCGGCACGATCGTCGCCGCCATCGTCACCCTGACCGGCAACGCGCCGCTGGGCTTCGGCCTGGCGGTGACCGCGATCCTGCTGGTGACCGTCTTGTTCGGCAATTTCGCCGAAGCAGTGGCCGAGGCGCGTGGCCGTGGCCAGGCCGCGTCGCTGCGCCGTGCCCGCCAGGATCTGGTGGCACGCCGGCTGGCTGCGCCGCAGCCGGGGGCAACCGAAGCCCAGGTACCGGCCGCCGAACTGCGCCCGGGCGACCATGTGATCGTCAGTGCCGGTGAGCTGGTACCGGCCGATGGCGAGATCGTGCAGGGCCTGGCCACCATCAACGAAGCGGCGGTGACCGGCGAATCGGCACCGGTGCTGCGCGAGGCCGGTACCGACCGCTCCGGCGTGATCGGCGGCACCAAGGTGCTGTCCGACCAGATCATCGTGCGGGTGACCGCCGAGCCGGGCCACAGCTTCCTGGACCGGATGATCGCCCTGGTGGAGGGTGCCAACCGCCAGAAGACGCCGAACGAGATCGCACTGACCCTGCTGCTGGCAGCGATGACGCTGACCTTCCTGGTGGTGGTGGCGACGCTGCCGGCGATCGGTGCCTCGGTGGGCGTCAAGGTCGACCCGCTGTTGCTGATCGCGCTGCTGGTGTGCCTGATCCCGACCACCATCGGCGGGCTGCTGCCGGCCATCGGCATCGCGGGCATGAACCGTGCGCTGGCCGCCAATGTGCTGGCCAAGTCGGGCAAGGCGGTGGAAGTGGCCGGCGACGTCGACGTGCTGCTGCTGGACAAGACCGGCACCATCACCTACGGCGACCGCCAGGCCAGCCATTTCCACCCGCTGGCCGGCATCGACGCCAGCCAGCTGCGCGAAGCAGCACTGCTCTCTTCGCTGGCCGACCCGACCCCGGAAGGCAAGTCGATCGTCCGTCTGGCGCGCGAACAGGGCTGCGCCACCGCCGAACCGGACCATGCCGAGTACCTGGCCTTCAGTGCACAGACCCGCATGTCCGGCGTCGATCTGGAACATGGGCGGCAGATCCGCAAGGGCGCCGCCGATGCGATCCGTGCCCATGTGCAGGCGCTGGGCGGCAGTGTGCCGGCTGAACTGGCCGGCCGCGTCGAGCAGGTCGCACGCAATGGTGCCACCCCGCTGGTGGTGGCCGAAGGCCGCCATGTGCTGGGCGTGATCGAGCTGTCGGACGTGGTCAAGCACGGCATGCGCGAGAAGTTCGCGCAGCTGCGGGCGATGGGTATCCGCACGGTGATGATCACCGGTGACAACCCGCTGACCGCCGCTGCCATCGCTGCCGAAGCAGGCGTCGATGACTACATCGCCGAGGCTCGCCCGGAGGACAAGCTGGCACGCATCCGCCAGGAGCAGGCCGGTGGCCGCCTGGTGGCGATGGTCGGTGACGGTACCAACGACGCCCCCGCACTGGCCCAGGCCGACATCGGCCTGGCGATGAACTCCGGTACGCAGGCGGCGAAAGAGGCCGGCAACATGGTCGACCTCGATTCGGACCCGGCCAAGCTGCTGGCGGTGGTGGAGGTGGGCAAGCAGCAGTTGATCACCCGCGGCGCGCTGACCACCTTCTCGCTGGCCAACGACGTGTCCAAGTACTTCGCGATCCTGCCAGCGCTGTTCGCCGCAGCCGTTCCGACCATGGCCGCACTGAACGTGATGCAGCTGTCGAGCCCGCGCAACGCGGTGCTGGCGGCACTGATCTTCAACGCCCTGGTGATTCCCGCCCTGATCCCGCTCGCCCTGCGTGGCGTGCGCTTCCGCCCGGCCACCGCGACGGCGCTGCTGCGCCGGAACATGCTGGTGTACGGCCTCGGCGGCGTGCTGCTGCCGTTCGCAGCGATCAAGGCGATCGACCTCCTTCTTGTCCTGGTATTCGGCGCATGAACCGTTCCGCTTCCACCTCCACTTCCCTGTCCCGCGAACCGAAGGCCGAGGCCCGCGTGGCCAGCCTGCAGGATGGCGCCAGCTGGCGCCCGGCGATCGGCCTGGGCCTGGCCACCCTGCTGCTGGCCGGTGCGGTCTACGCGGGTATCGCCACCGGTTTCGCCGGCCTGGCCTACCCGACCCAGGCCGAGGGCAGCCTGCTGCGCGATGGCAATGGCCAGGTGCGCGGTTCGGCGTGGCTGTCGCAGCCGTTCACCGGTGATGGCTACTTCCAGGCACGGCCATCGGCGGCCAACTACGACCCGATGGCGGCAGCCGGTTCCAACATGGCGCGCAGCAACCCGGCGCTGGCCGAGCGCGTTGCCGCCAGCACCGCGGCGGTGGCCGCACGCGAAGGTGTTGCCCCGGCGCAGGTGCCTGCGGACCTGGTCACGCAGTCTGCCGGCGGCCTGGATCCGCAGCTGTCGCCGGCTGCGGCACAGCTGCAGGTAGCTCGCGTGGCGCGTGCCCGTGGCCTGCCAGTGGAACGCGTGCAGGCACTGGTGCAGGCGCATACCGAAGGACGCCAGTGGGGCCTGTTCGGCCAGCCGCGGGTGAACGTGGTGACGCTGAACTTCGCGCTGGACCGCGCGGCCAAGGCGCCGTGATGCCGGCCTGCACCGGCTGCGCGCACAATGGCGGCCATGACAGCGGCACCCATGACTGATGCGCGTACCCGCCAGGCCGATGCCCTGGTCGAAGGCCTGCAACGCGAAGCCGGCGGCAAGCTGACCGTGTTCCTCGGTGCGGCGCCGGGCGTGGGCAAGACCTACACCATGCTGACCCGCGCGCAGGAACAGCTGCGCCGCGGCGTTGACCTGGTGGTCGGGCTGGTGGAAACCCACGGCCGCGCCGATACCCAGGCGCTGCTGGAGGGCCTGCCGCAGCTGCCGCTGAAGGCAGTGGCCTACCACGGCCACACCCTGCAGGAGATGGACCTGGATGCCGTGCTCGCACGGCATCCGGCCTTGGTGCTGGTGGACGAACTGGCCCATCGCAATGCACCCGGCAGCCGCCACGAGCGGCGCTGGCAGGATGTGATGGAGCTGCTGGACGCCGGCATCGACGTCTGGACCACGGTCAACATCCAGCATCTGGAAAGCCTCAATGACGTGGTGATGCGCATCACCGGTGTGCGGGTCAGCGAGACCGTGCCGGATGGGGTGCTCGACCGCCTGCATGACATCGTGCTGGTCGACCTGCCGCCGCGCGAGCTGATCGCGCGCCTGCAGCAGGGCAAGGTCTATGTGCCCGAACAGGCCGCGCAGGCGCTGCAGGCGTTCTTCTCGCCGGCCAACCTCACCGCACTGCGCGAGCTGGCCATGCAGGAGGCCGCCGACCGCGTCGACAGCAGCCTGCGTGAAGCGCGCGCCGCGCGCGGCGAGAGCAACCTGCCACTGCGTCGTGGCGTGCTGGTGGCCATTGATGGCGGCGGTCAGAGCGAATACTTGGTGCGGGTGGCGCGGCGCATCGCCGAACGCCGCGATGCGCCGTGGACGGTGGTGACCGTGCAGGGCCGACGCCAGGACGAGGCGACCCGGCGCGAGATCGATGCTGCGTTCGCCCTGGCACGCCGCCTCGGCGGCGACGCCGAACTGCTGCACGGATCAAGCATCGCCGATGCCCTGCTCGACCATGCCGCGCACAACGGCGTGTCGACCCTGGTGCTCGGCCGGACCCGCGAACGTCCACTGGCGCGGATGTTCAACCGCACCCTGACCCAGCAGCTGATCCAGCGCGGCGCGCATTACGAGATCACCATCATCAGCACCCCACAGGCACGTGCGCGCTCGCGCCGCGAGGGCCTGCTGCCGCCGATGCGCGGCATCAGCTACGAACCGGTGCAGGCGCTGATCGCCACCGCGCTGGCCTGTGCGGTGGCATGGCTGGCCGAACGCTGGGTCGGCATGGCCGACCTGTCGATGGTGTTCATCGTGGCGGTGGTGCTGGTGGCCGCACGCACGCGCGCCAGCGTGGCGGTGATGGCGGCGATCCTGTGCTTCCTCGCCTACAACTTCCTGTTCATCGCGCCGCGCTTCACCTTCGCCATCGGCGCGCGCCAGGGCGTGATCACCGTGTTCCTGTTCCTGGCCGCCGCACTGGTGGCCGGACGCCTGGCCTCGCGCCTGCGCATGCAGGTGATCGCGCTGCGTGCGGCGAATCGACATGCGCGTGCGCGCCAGCAGCTGGGACGGCAGCTGGCCAGCGCGGCCGGCAACGGCGAGGTGGCCCAGGCGGGTCGGCATGCACTGGAACAGGCCATGGACGTTCCAGCGTGGCTACGGATCGGCGCCGATACCGCAACCGGTGGCCGCAGCCAGCCGGGCGATACCGACTTGGCCGCCGCCGATTGGGCACTGCGCCACGGCCAGCCCAGCGGTCGCTTCACCGACACCCTGGCCGGTGCGCAATGGTGGTTCCTGCCGCTGCTGGATGGCGAAGACCGCGCCATCGGCGTGGCTGGCCTTTACCTGCCCGGCGCACAGGCGCGCCTGCTGCCCGAGCAGCGGCAGCTGGCGGAGGCGATGGTCGACGACATCGCCCAGGCCGCGCTGCGCACGCGGCTGGTGGCCGAACTGGAGCAGGCCCACGTCAGCAACGAGACCGAGCGGCTGCGCTCGGCCCTGCTCTCTTCGGTGTCACACGACCTGCGCTCGCCGCTGGCGGCGATGATCGGTTCGGCCGACAGCCTGGCCAGCTACGGTGCGGCGATGGATACGGCTGATCGCCGTGCCCTGCTGGACACCATCCTGGTCGAAGGCGAGCGGCTGGACCGCTACATCCAGAACCTGCTGGACATGACCCGGCTCGGCCACGAAGGGTTGAAGATCAACCGCGACTGGATCGGCGTGGACGAGCTGATCGGCTCGGCGGCGCGGCGCCTGCAGCGCTACCAGCCCAAGGTGCGGCTGGAGCTGGATATTCCGGCCACGCTCGCGCCAATCTGGGTACACCCGGCGCTGGTTGAACAGGCGGTGTTCAACGTGATGGAAAACGCGGCCAAGTTCTCGCCACCCGATGCCGCCGTGCAGGTGCAGGCGCGCGAACTGGACGGACAGCTGCGCATCGATGTGATCGATGCCGGCCCCGGCATTCCCGATGACGAGCGCGCGCGCATCTTCGACATGTTCTACAGCGTCGAGCGCGGCGACCGTGGCCGCCACGGCACCGGCCTGGGCCTGACCATCTGCCAGGGCATGGTCGGTGCGCATGGCGGCAGCGTGCAGGCGCTGCCCGGACGCGACGGTCGCGGTACCCTGATCCGCATCACCCTGCCCCTGCTCAAGCCAGCCTCCCACGATGAGCCCGACTCCGATTGACGCCAGCGCGCCGGCCCCGCGCGTGCTGGTGATCGATGATGAAACCCAGATCCGCCGGTTCCTGGACATCAGCCTGCGCGCGCAGGGCTACCAGGTGCGGCAGGCGGCCACCGGCCAGGAAGGCCTGCAGCTGGCGGCCAGCGAGGACATGGACCTGGTGATCCTGGACATCGGCCTGCCGGACATGGAAGGCCATGAGGTGCTGGAGCAGCTGCGGCAGTGGAGCCAGGTGCCGGTGATCATGCTGACCGTGCGTGCGGGTGAAGCCGAAAAGGTGCGCGCACTGGATACCGGCGCCAATGACTACGTGACCAAGCCGTTCGGCACCCAGGAGCTGATGGCGCGGGTGCGGGCGCTGCTGCGCACACGCAGCGTGCCCAGCGACGGCACGCCACCGGTGTTCGACGATGGCCATCTGCATGTGGATCTCGTACGCCGCGAAGTGGCGCTGGATGGCGAGCCGGTGGCGCTGACCCGCAAGGAGTACGCGCTGCTGTCGCTGCTGCTGCGCAATGCCGGGCGGGTGGTGACCCAGCCGCAGATCCTCCAGGAAATCTGGGGCCCGACCCACCAGCACGACACCCATTACCTGCGCATCCTGGTCGGCAAGCTACGGCACAAGCTGGGCGATTCAGCGCTGGATTCGCGCTACCTGTTCACCGAGCCGGGCGTGGGCTTGCGTTTCAAGGGGTAATAGATCCACGCCATGCGTGGATGGACATCATCGAAGCCGGAAGAGCATCCACGCATGGCGTGGATCTACCGTGTCGACCAAGGTCGACACCCACCAGCAGCGGTCCATGCCGTTCCGACAGATCGCGGAAATCTGTCGAAGGCGGGGTGGGTCCGGTTGCGGGGCGTGAGCCGCATGGATGCGGCGACCGAGCTTACATGGACGTACTTGCAGCGTCCCCCGTAACCGGACCCACCCCGCATCCCTCGGATAGCCGGCCTTTGACGTTGACGTTGACGTTGATTCGGCGGGTGCCGGGCGCAGCCCGGCCTCACCTCAGAACCCCAGCGGGGTGTCGCCCAGCACCGGCTGCAGCTGGCTGCGGAACAACGCCTGGATGCGTTCCAGTGCCGCCTCGTCGTTGCCCTCGAAGCGCAGCACCAGCACCGGCGTAGTATTGGAAGCACGCACCAGGCCCCAGCCATCGGGGAAGTCCACGCGCAGGCCGTCGATGGTCGACAGGCGGCCGCCCACATACGGGTTGTCCGGCGACTGTGCCGCCGCCACCAGCATCGCCACCAGCGCATGAGGCGTGCCTTCGGCCACCGGCACCTTCAGTTCCGGCGTGGCCACCATCTCCGGCAGCTCGGCCAGCACCTCGTCCGGGGCTTCCTCGCGCTGCGCCAGGATCTCCAGCAGTCGCGCGGCGGCATACAGGCCATCGTCGAAACCGAACCAGCGCTCCTTGAAGAAGAAGTGGCCGCTCATCTCGCCGGCCAGCTCGGCATCGGTCTCGCGCATCTTCGCCTTCATCAGCGAGTGCCCGGTCTTCCACATCAACGGGCTGCCACCATTGCGCAGCACGTGATCGGACAGCTTGCCGGTGCACTTCACGTCGTAGATCACCATCGCGCCGGGGTTGCGCATCAGCACATCGGCGGCAAACAGCATCAGCAGGCGGTCGGCATAGATGATCCTGCCTTCGCCGGTGACCACGCCCAACCGGTCTCCGTCGCCATCGAAGGCGACGCCGAGGTCGGCGCCGAAGCGCTTGACCGTCTGCACCAGGTCTTCCAGGTTGGCCGGCTCGCTCGGGTCGGGATGATGGTTGGGGAAGGTACCGTCGACATCGCAGTACAGCGGGATGACTTCGGCGCCGATGGCTTCCAGCAGCTGTGGTGCAAGCGCACCGGCGACGCCGTTGCCGGCATCGGCCACGACCTTCAACGGGCGGTCCAGCTGCACGTCGTCGGCGATGCGCTGGATGTAGTCGGCACTGACATCGCGCTGCTGGTAATCGCCCGGCTCGGCCGCCTGCGCCAGGCGCCCCTCGACGATGCGCTGGTAGAGATCGGTGATGGCATCGCCTGACAGCGTCTCGCCGCCGATGACCACCTTGAAGCCGTTGTACTCGGGCGGGTTATGACTGCCGGTGACCGCCACGCAGGTGCCGGTACGCAGGTGGAAGGCAGCGTAATAGACGACCGGCGTCGGTGCCAGGCCGATGTCGATCACCGCGCAACCGGTGCGACGCAGGCCCTCGGCCAATCCCGCAGCCAGTTCCGGGCCGGACAGGCGGCCATCACGGCCGATCACCACCTCGCGCAGGCCCTGTTCCAGCGCCACGGTACCGATGGCCTGGCCGATCAGCGCGGCGGTCTTCGGCGTCAGTTCGCTGCCGACCACGCCACGGATGTCGTAGGCGCGGAAGATGCCGGCGGCCAGTTCCCCGGCAGGGACCGGTGGCGGCGGCGGCGCAGTGTCCGCGGCGCTGGCGGCGGCCACCGGTGGCGGCGCCATCTGCAGGCTCTCGCTCAGGGTCGGGCCATGATCCGCTTCCGCCACGGCCGCACGGCGCGGCAACGGCAGCGACTTCGGCAGCCGGCCGCGACCCACCACCAGCAGCACGGCGATGAACGCCAGCAGCAGCGCGACGATGGCACTGGCCAGCGAACCCAGGCCCAGAGGACCGGCTTCGACATTCGGTACGGCGGCCACCAGCCGCAACGGCGTGCCCGGAACCGGGCGCGCCAGCGCTTCGGCGCTCTCGGCCAGGCCGGCGTCGCCCTGGGCAACGAGGTCATGCGTGCCTTGGCGCAGGCCGAGGAAACCGGTGGACGGGGCGCTCACCTGGTCCAGCGGCGAGGTCAGCCGCAGCAATGGCTGGCGCACGTAGAGCACTGCCGGGCCAAGGCTGCCCAGCTGCACCGGAGCCGCCAGACCCAGGCGATTGCCACCTGCATCGCGCACCACGCGCAGGCCAGGCTTGCCCTCGGCCAGCGCTTGTTCCAGCAGGGCCAGGCGTGCGTAGCCGAAGGTGGCCGGGTCGGCATA
Source organism: Stenotrophomonas sp. YJH_SMC_19 (assembly GCF_059367915.1). Classification (NCBI taxonomy): domain Bacteria; kingdom Pseudomonadati; phylum Pseudomonadota; class Gammaproteobacteria; order Lysobacterales; family Lysobacteraceae; genus Stenotrophomonas; species Stenotrophomonas sp. YJH_SMC_19. Next base: position 118,626 of record NZ_JCAFRI010000011.1, on the reverse strand, counting down.
GGCCGTGGCCAGATCGGCGGTCAGCACGTCAGCCTGCTCCACGCCGGTCCAGCTCTCGCGCACGGCCAGCGCCGCTGCCGCGGCGTCACCGGCCTGCAGTGCCTGCTGCACGCGTTCGTTCTTCAACTGCTGCTGCAGCTGCTTCAGCTGGCCGGCTGCGGCCTCCTGCAAGCCCTGCACGGCCTGGTCACGCGCTTCTTCCAGCGCCTGGCCGTTGGCCTCCTGCCGCCATTGCTGCACCGCGCTCCATCCGAACCAGCCGGCCAGCAGGACCAGCAGCACCCCCAGTAGTGGCGCACTGCGTCCCAACGACCGTTCCCGCTGCCCTTCCCCGATGCCGCTCATCAATGTCCCCCGTCAACGCACCCCGGTATGGCCGAATCCACCCGTTCCCCGCACGCTGTCGGTGAAAGTATCCACCACCTGCAGGCTGACGCGGGCAATCGGCACGACCACCAGCTGCGCGATGCGATCGCCCGGCTCGATGGTGAAGGCCTCGCGGCCACGGTTCCAGACGCTGATCAGCAACGGACCCTGGTAATCGGCGTCGATCAGGCCGGTGCCGTTGCCGAGCACGATGCCGTGGCGATGGCCCAGCCCGGAACGCGGCAGGATCACCGCGCACAGGTGCGGATCAGCGATATGGATGGCCAGGCCGCTGGGCACCAGCGCGGTGTCGCCCGGCTGCAGGGTCAGCGCGGTATCCAGCGCCGCGCGCAGGTCCATGCCGGCGCTGGCTTCGGTGGCGTAGGCCGGCAGCGGCCAGCTGTCGCCGAAACGCGGATCAAGCAGCTTGACCTGCAGCGGTTGGGAAGTGGAAGCCTGGGTCATGCCTGGAGTCTCCGCGCGATCAGCGCCAGCAGTTGTTCGGCCAGCTCGCGCTTGGAGGTGGCCGGAAATACCTGTTCACCGTCCTGCCAGAAGGCCGTGGCGGCGTTGTTGTCACTCTCGAATCCACCACCGCTGATGCCGACCTGGTTGGCGATCACCAGGTCCAGGCGCTTGTCGACCAGCTTGCCACGCGCATATTTCTCCACGTCGTGGGTCTCGGCGGCGAAGCCGACCACCAGCTTCAGCGACTGCGTCTGTGCAGCGACTTCGGCGAGGATGTCCGGCGTGCGCACCAGCTCGATCACCAGCGACTGGCTGTCGGCAGTCTTCTTCAGCTTCTGCGGCGCGACCTGGCGTGGCGTGTAGTCGGACACCGCGGCGGCACCGATATAGATGTCGGCCGGCAACGACTTCAGCACGGCATCGCGCATCTGCGCGGCCGAGCGCACGTCCACGCGCTGCACGCCGGCTGGCGTCGGCAGCTGTACCGGACCGCTGACCAGCACCACCTGGGCACCCATCGTCGCGGCGGCCGCGGCCAGGGCAAAGCCCATCTTGCCGCTGCTGCGGTTGCCGACGTAGCGCACCGGATCGATGTCTTCATAGGTCGGGCCGGCGCTGATCAGCAGTCGAAGGCCCTGCAGCACGCGGGTTTCCGGTGCGACAACCGCCGCTGCAGCACTGCCATTGGCAGCCAGCGCGGCAACGATGTCGCCCGGTTCGGCCAGACGGCCGGGACCGGATTCGCCTTCGGCCAGCGGACCGTCGACCGGGCCGATCACCTGCGCGCCGCGCTGGCGCAGCAGGGCGATGTTGGCCTGGGTGGCCGGATGCAGCCACATGCGGTGGTTCATCGCCGGGCAGATCGTCAGCGGCGCGGTACTGGCCAGGCACAGGGTGCTGACCAGATCATCGGCGTGGCCCTGGGCCAGCCGGGCCAGCAGATCGGCGGTACCCGGGGCGACCACGATGCGGTCGGCCCAGCGGGCCAGCTCGATGTGGCCCATGGCCTGTTCGGCGGCGCTGTCCCACAGCGTGGTGCGGGTGGGCTGCCCGGACAGGGCCTGGAAACTGAGCGGAGTGACGAACTGCTGTGCTCCGGCGGTCATCGCCACCTGCACCTGGGCACCGGCGTCGCGCAGGCGCCGCACCAGTTCCAGGGCCTTGTAGGCCGCGATCCCGCCTCCGACGCACAACAGCAGTTTCTGACCTTCCAGCGCGCGGGCCGGCGCGGGGGAAGCGTTGGGGGAGTCAGCCACCTGGAATTCCTGTGCAAACGAGGGCGCTAGCTTACCCGATGGTCGGTAATGTCCCGGTGCAGGGCGCACATAGCGGGCGGCTATCAGCAGATGGAGTCCGTCTCCGTTGACCCGGGATTCACCCGGTACCAGTTTCGGACCTTTCCTATACCTCTACGGGTCTGCGCTTTTGCAGAATCAGGCATTGGCTGCCGCCCGCCGTGGCCTGTTCGACCTTCGAGGAGCCGCGTGCATCCGCGCATCATCATCGCCGACGACCATCCCGTGGTCCTGCATGGCATCCGTATCGTGCTGCAGACCTACCTGATGGACATCGTCGGCAGTGCGCGCGACGGCGCCCAGCTGCTGGAGCTGGTGGATCACCACGACTGCGATGCGGTGCTGACCGACCTGTCGATGCCGGGTGCCGGTCCGGACGGTCCGGAGCTGATCGACGCGCTGCGCATGCGCCGCCCTGGCCTGCCGGTGGTGGTGCTGACCGGCGCCCGCCATCCCGGCCTGCTGGACAGCCTGCTGCGGGAGGGTATCAGTGGCCTGGTCGACAAGTGCGCCGATTTCGCCGAACTGCCCCACGCGCTGAACGCCGCGCTGGCCGGGCAGGTATTCGTCTCCCAGCAGCTGCGCCACCACCTGCAGGCGCGCGACCTGCTGTTTCCGCGTCAGCCGGCGCCGTTGTCGGCACGCGAACAGGAAGTGCTGGAACTGCTGGCAGCCGGCCTCAGCGTGAACGAGGTCGCCGAGCGCTGTGGGCGCAGCCCGAAGACCATCAGCCGGCAGAAGGCCGAAGCCAAGCGCAAGCTGGGCCTGCAGAACAACCAGGAACTGTTCGACTACCTGCAGACCCGGCGCGGTTAGGGCATTGGGACTCAGCCAGCGGGAGCGGCGCAACCAGGGGCAGAAAGGACAATGGCTGCCAAGGGCACATCCGATGATACCCGCCAGGGAACCTGCTCCTCGCCTCCCTTGCGGTGCCCAAGGCCAACCAACACGCGTCCGTCCGGGCTGACCAGAGAGCCCTCCCAACGGGTATCTTCAGGGAGCTCCACAGGAAGTGCCCGCAGCCAGTCTTGCAGACGACACACGCCATTGCTGCGCGTCCAAATCAGTGCCTGATTCGAAAACGGCTCGCTTCCCAGCAGGATTCCGCCCTGCAGATCCATCCACACGATCGACATTGGCTCGTAGCGATCGATCCCTGCGGCCTGGAGCGACTGCTCCGAGGCGATCTGACCAATCTGGAGCGTGTCATCCGGCATGGGTGCAAGCGAGGCAGGGTCGATTTCATCGTTTCGCCACCGGATCCGCATGGGCATCGCGGGATCGCCTGGTTCAGGCCCGTCGACAAAGAAAGTGCCATGGACGACAGCCGGATCCGGGTCGAAATGGGTAGGACGTGTACCGTCGGCTCCTTCAGGCGCCGGAAGAATGCGATAGCCCCCTGCCTCGCTCCACAGGTAGGGCTGCTCGCTATCCGGTGAGTGGTAAAGGTACTCCGCTCCCCCGACGACGGTCCCATCAGCGTTCATCGCCAGGCCTTGGTGGGATTCACTGACCGGGGTAACCGCAACCCGTTCGCCCCCAGGCAACCAGCGGAGAACCTGCATCGCGGTCGAGATTCGGGTCTCCACCAGGATGATCTGACCATCCCTGCTGATTGCCCGAGCCGAACTGTCCTCTGCCTCGTTCCGCGGTGACAGCCAACGGACGCCATCCTGACGGGACCATCGGAATGCCTGCGAGAAGCAGCATCCTCGACGCCCAGTCCCCGCCAGTACAGCGCCATCGAAGCTTGCCGCCACGACGGCAACTCCGCTGTTGGCCAACGAGGGCAGTTCCTCGTAGGTCGCCGCAGCGTCCCCAGCCCCCGCCGGACCAGGCAGCATCGAGGTAGAAAGAATCAGGATCAGGGAAAGTCGCTTCATCGGGTCTCCCAAGCACACCGTTGAAGTCTAGAGAAGGCGATCAGTGGATCCATTGAAGTTTGTTGCAAATCTGCCTGGTAGGCATCGACTGACCCATCTCATCCCGGTTTCCTGATTTCGGTGGTGGGGCCAAACGTCCAGGATTGGGGCCATGCCCATCCACGACTGGCCCGAACAGGAACGCCCCCGCGAGAAGCTGATCGCGCGCGGGCCCACGGCACTTTCCGACGCCGAACTGCTGGCCCTGTTTCTCGGCTCCGGGTTCGGTGGCCGCGATGCCGTGCAGACCGCGCGCGACCTGCTGCAGGCGCACGGCCCGTTGCGGGTACTGCTCGACCGCCCCGCCGCCGAGCTCGCCCGCCTGCCCGGGCTCGGCCCGGCACGCAGTTGCACGCTTGCTGCCGGGCTGGAACTGGCCCATCGCTACCTGGCGGCCGAGCTGGAGCACGGCGAGGCGGTTGGCAACAATCCGGCGGCGGTCGGCCGCTACCTGCAGCACCGGCTGCGTGGCCAGGCCCGCGAGGTCTTCATGGCCCTGTTCCTGGACAACCGCCACCGCCTGATCGCCTGTGAAGAGCTGTTCCACGGCACCATCAACGCCGCACCGGTCTACCCCCGCGAAGTGGTGCGGCGCGCCCTGCTGCACAACGCGGCGGCGGTGATCCTCAGCCACAACCACCCTTCCGGCGATCCGGAACCCTCCAGCGCCGATACCCGCATCACCGACGAACTGCAGCAGGCGCTGGCGATGGTGGACGTGCGCCTGCTGGACCACTTCGTGGTCGGCGAGGGCCGTCCCGTTTCATTTGCTGAACGGGGTCTGCTATCCCCGCCCCAGCCGCGGCTGTTCGGCTGAGCGCGGCCCTTCAGGCGCCATCGGCCGCCCCCACAGGCATGTTCTGGTCAGCGTGGGCGCGGGTATCTGCGCTAAAATGGGCGATTCCGCCGCTCATTCTCACAGCAGGCCTCGTGAAAAATCTCCTCCGCGCCCTGATCAGCCAAGGCATCGAAGCCTTGCGCGCCAATGGCACCCTGCCCGCCGACTCCCTGCCGCCGGACTTCGTGGTCGAGCGCCCGAAGACCCGCGACCACGGCGACTTCGCCACCAACGCCGCGATGCTGCTGGCCAAGGCCGCGCGCAGCAATCCGCGCGCACTGGCGCAGGCGCTGGTCGAGGCGCTGCCGCGCAGCGAGGACGTGAGCAAGGTCGAGATCGCCGGCCCCGGCTTCATCAACTTCCACCTGGCCCCGGCCGCGTACCAGCGCGAAGCCGCGTCGGTCATCAAGGAAGCCCACGACTACGGCCGCAACCTGTCCGGCAATGGCCGCACGGTGGGCGTGGAATACGTGTCGGCCAACCCGACCGGCCCGCTGCATGTCGGCCATGGCCGCGCGGCGGCGATCGGCGACTGCGTGGCGCGCGTGCTCGATGCCAACGGCTGGAACGCCAAGCGTGAGTTCTACTACAACGACGCCGGCGTGCAGATCGAGAACCTGGCGCTGTCCACCCAGGCACGGATCAAGGGCATCGCGCCGGACCAGGACGGCTGGCCGGAAGGTGGCTACCGCGGCGAGTACATCGCCGACGTCGCACGCGCCTACATGGCCGGCGCCAGCGTCGACCTGGAAGGCAGCACCGTGGTCGGCGCCAAGGACCCGGACGACATGCAGGCGATCCGCCGCTTCGCCGTGGCCTACCTGCGCAACGAGCAGAACCTGGACCTGGCCGCGTTCGGCGTCGACTTCGACATCTATTTCCTGGAAAGCTCGCTGTACGCCGACGGCAAGGTAGCCGAAGCGGTGGCCAAGCTGCAGGCGTCGGGTCATACCTATGAAGAAGGTGGCGCGCTCTGGCTGCGCAGCACCGACTTCGGTGACGACAAGGACCGCGTGATGCGCAAGTCCGACGGCACCTTCACCTACTTCGTGCCCGACGTGGCCTACCACCTGTCCAAGTGGCAGCGCGGCTACGAGCGCGCGATCACCGAGCTGGGCGCCGACCACCACGGCTCGCTGGCCCGCGTGCGCGCCGGCCTGCAGGCGATGGAAGTGGGCATCCCGCAGGGCTGGCCGGAATACGTGCTGCACCAGATGGTCACCGTCATGCGCGGCGGCGAGGAAGTGAAGCTGTCCAAGCGCGCTGGCAGCTACTTCACCCTGCGCGACCTGATCGAGGAAGCCGGCCGCGATGCCACCCGCTGGTTCCTGATCGCGCGCAAGCCAGATTCGCAGCTGACCTTCGACATCGACCTGGCCCGCCAGCAGAGCAACGACAACCCGGTGTTCTACGTGCAGTACGCGCATGCCCGCGTCTGCAGCCTTCTGCGCCAGGCGCAGGAGAAGGGCCTGGTGTACGAGCAGGGCAACGGCCTGGCCAACCTCGGCCGCCTGGCCGACGACGCCTCGCTGCTGCTGATGAACGAGATCTCGCGCTATCCGGAAGTGGTGGAAGCGGCCGGCGTGGCGCTGGAACCGCATCTGGTGGCGCAGTACCTGCGTGAATTGGCGCACGCGTTCCACACGTGGTATCACGGGACGCCGGTGCTGGTGGAAGATGCCGCCGATCGCAACGCCAAACTGACCCTGGCCTGTGCGGCGCGCCAGGTACTGGCCAATGGCCTCGAACTCCTGGGCGTCAGCGCCCCGGAAAAAATGTAAGCATCAGGAGACGCAGTACACATGGCAGCACGACGCGGCAAAAGCCAGGCACGACGCAACAGCGGCAGCCAGGGCACCCCCGGATGGGTGTGGCTGGTGGCCGGTGTAGCGATCGCGGCCGTGGTGTTCCTGGCGGCGCCGAACCTGTTCAAGGGCGAGGGCGATGGCTTCCTGCGCGCCGGTCCGCAGCCGAACCCGAACGCGCAGCCGGCGCCGGTCGCCGATGCCGACAGCGATGTCGGTACCCAGCCGGCCGCGCAGCCGGCTGCGCCGAAGCCGGCCGAACCGGAAAAGCCGGCCGCCACCCAGTACGACTTCTACACCCTGCTGCCGGGCAAGGAAGTCGAGATGTCCGACGCCGAACTGGCCGCCAGCGCGCGTGCCGAAGACCAGCGCCGGGCCAAGGCCGAAGCGCAGCGCGCGCAGGCGGCACTGGAAGGCAAGCCGGTTCCGCCGGCGACCACGACCGCACCGGCACCGGCGGCCACCGCCAGCGTGTCCAGCACCGCGCAGGTGACCGCCACCAGCCGTCCGCTGCCGGCACCGCTGAGTGAACGTCCGGCTGCGGCAACGCCGCCGGCCAGCACGGCCTCGACCAGCACCGCCGCCGCCACGCCGGCAGCGCGCGTGGAAACCGCAACGGCAACGGCGGGTACCCCGGCCACTGCCGCACCGGCGGCCGCCGACAACGCCCGCTATATCCTGCAGGCAGGCGCCTTCGGCGCCTCCGGCGATGCCGAAGCAACCAAGGCCAAGCTGGCGATGATGGGACTTGCGGCGCGCGTGGAGTCAGCACAGATCAACGGCAAGACCGTGTACCGCGTGCGCATGGGGCCGTATGGCAGCGCCGGTGAACTGTCCGAAGCCAAGCAGAAGCTGGATGGCACCGGCCTGCAGGCAATGGCGATCAAGGCCCAGTAAGCCTGCCGCTGTGAATGAAAAAGCCGGGCATTGCCCGGCTTTTTCTTGTTTCTGCAGAGTCGAGCCATGCTCGACTCTGCAAACGGCCATCAGCCTTCGCGGGCGACCTGGAAACCGGCGAACGACTGGCTGACCGGCATCAGTTCCAGGCGATTGATGTTCAGGTGCGGCGGCAGGCTGGCCACCCAGAAGATCTGTTCGGCGATGTCTTCGGCGGTCATCGGGTTGGCGCCGTTGTAGAGCTTGTCCGACGCCGCCTGGTCGCCGTGGGTACGCACCACGGTGAACTCGGTTTCAGCCATGCCTGGCTCGATCGTGGTCACGCGCACGCCGGTACCGTGCAGGTCCGAACGCAGGCCCAGCGAGAACTGGCTGACGAAAGCCTTGGTGCCACCGTAGGCGTTGCCACCTGGGTACGGGTAGACGCCGGCCACCGACGAAATATTGATGATCGCGCCCTTGCGCTCCACCAGCTGCGGCAGCAGGCGGTGGGTCAGGGTCACCAGCGCGGTGATGTTGGTGTCGATCATCGTGGTCCAGTCCGACAACTTGGCGCTCTGTGCCGGCGCGGTGCCCTGCGCCAGGCCGGCGTTGTTGACCAGCAGATCGATCTCGCCAAAGGCGGGCGGCAGTGCCAGCAGCGCCGCTTCCATCGCAACCGGATCGCGGATGTCGAAGGCGGCGGCATGCACCACGTCCTTGCCGTAGCGATCGACCAGCGGCTGCAGGCGTTCGCCGCGGCGGCCCGTGGCGATCACTTTCCAGCCGGCCTGGGCGAAGCGGTGGACGGCGGCGGCGCCGAAGCCGGACGTGGCGCCGGTAATCAGGACAGTGCGGGTCATCAGGCAACTCCAGGGGGAAAAACCGGACGCCCATTCTGGCACCGTCGGCCCGCCCTTGCGTTGTCTATGCCGGCTGACCACGCCCGAGGCGTGCGCGGCTCAGCGCACGCGGAATACCCGGGCCTTGGGCAGGTCTTCGTCGACCTGCAGGAACCAGCGCCCGGCAATTCCTGGAACAACGGCAATCTGCGGCGACTGCAGCACCTTGCGCAGCTTCATCTGCCCCTTCATCACCTGCCATTGCTGGCCGTTATCAAGGGTGAACAGCGTGCCGGGCTGCCAGCCTGCGACCTCTCCGACCACGCGTGCATTGACCGGTCCTTCTTCCAGGCCCAGATGCATTGCTGCCGGTGCCGGCACATTGGCAGGCAGCGGCGCAGCGGCGGGGGCCACCGCTGCCGTCGGCCCGGTGGCCGCGCGCTCTGCCTCGCGCAGTACCCGGTTCAGCGCCTGCAACTGCGCTGGGCTGAGCCCGACCTCGGCCAGTTGGGATGCACTCAGGCGCCGCTCGACGGGTACGAAGCGGTCCTGGGAGAAGGCAGCGAAGCTGCTGGCGAGCAGCAGTGCGGAAAACAGATACCGGCGCATGCAAGGGTCTCAGCGAACGAGTGCCCACGATGCTGCAGTTCGATGACACTCCGGTGACACGCCAGGGGCCGGTACAATGGGCCATGATCAACAACGATGTCCTGCGCAGCGTGCGCTATTCCCTGGACCTGGGCGACCACCACGTGGTGACCCTGTGCCAGATGGCCGACCCGGCCTTCGCCGTGGATCCCGAACAGGTGAAGGCCTGGCTGCGCCGCGAGGACGAAGCCGGCTTCGAAGCGATGAGCGACAGCGCGCTGGCGCACTTCCTCGATGGCCTGATCGTGCACCTGCGCGGTCGCGACGAGAGCCAGCCGCAGCGCGCGGTGGAAACCCGCATCGACAACAACCTAGTGCTGAAGAAGCTGCGCGTGGCGTTCCAGCTGCGCGACGTCGATCTGATGGAAATCTTCGCCAGCGCCGGTTTCAACGTCTCCAAGTCGGAAGTCGGTGCGCTGTTCCGCCAGCCTGGGCACACCAATTACCGGCGTTGCCTGGACCAGATGCTGCGCAACTTCCTCAAGGGCCTGAGCCTGCGCCTGCGCGGCTGAGCACGGCCTCGACGAACGCCCGCGCCGCCGGTGTCGGCAGCCGCTGCCAGACCAGGTGCACGCGGCGGGTCGGGGTCGGCTGCAGCGGAATCCGCACCACGCCCTGGAAGCCTTCGGCGATCAGCGCCGGCACGATGCCAACCGCCAGACCATGGCGGACGAAGCGCTCCACCAGTTCCATCAGGTTGACCTCGAAACGCACCGTGTGCGGCAGGCCAGCGGCGACGAAAGCATCGTCGGTCTGCCGCCGCGCACCGGTGCCGCGCGGGAAGTCGACCAGCGCCTCGTCCTGCAGTTCGGTCAATGGCAGCCGCTTGCGCCTAGCCAGCCGATGCGAGGGGGCCAGCACCGCCACCAGGTCTTCTTCCTGCAGCATCTGGTGGCAGACCCCGTCCAGGCCGGCCGAGGGCGCCAACCCCACCAGTGCAACATCCAGGTCACGCGACTGCACCTGCGCGATCAGGTCCTCGCTCTTGTCCACCCGCAACTGGAATTCCACCTGCGGGTGCGCCTGCTGGAACGCGGCCAGCATCGCCACCACATCGATATCGGTCAGCGAGGAGATCTGCCCGATCGCCAGCAGCCCGCGCACCTCGCCACTGACCGCGGCCACGTCGGCGCGCAGGTGGCGCAGGCTGACCAGCACCTGGCGTGCATGCACCAGCAGCGCCTCACCCGCTGCCGTCGCCCTCACCTGCCGCGGCAGGCGCTCGAACAGCGGCGTGCCCAGTTCCTGCTCCAGGTAGGCAATCTGGTGGCTCAACGCGGACTGCACCACATGGCAGCGTTCGGCGGCACGGGTGAAATTGCCCTCTTCGGCCAGGGCAACGGCAAATTCGAGCTGCTTGAGATTCATCCAACTATCTCGTTTCCAGATGGCATGGATGATGATGATTCATTTCCATCATGGCCGCAGCAGGTGGACACTGTGCCCCCCGCTTCCTGGATCACCGCGTGAGCCCGTCCCTCCCCCCTCTGCACCGCTGGCAGGTGCTGCTGATGTCCGTGGCTACCGGCGTGGCCGTGGCCAGCAACTACTATGCGCAGCCACTGCTGCACACCATTGCCGATGCCTTCGGTGTGCCGTTCGGCCAGGTCGGCATGGTGGTCACTGCGGCACAGCTGAGCTATGCCGCCGGACTGATCCTGCTGGTGCCGCTGGGAGACCTGTTCGAACGCCGCCGCCTGATCGTGGTGATGAGCCTGCTGTCGGCCGGCGGACTGGTGATCAGCGCCTGCGCACCGTCACTGACCTGGCTGCTGGTGGGCACCGCCATCACCGGCCTGTTCTCCGTGGTCGCCCAGGTGCTGGTGCCGTTCGCGGCCACGCTGGCCGCGCCGGAACATCGCGGTCGCGTGGTCGGCACGCTGATGAGTGGCCTGCTGCTGGGCATTCTGCTGGCGCGCACCGTGGCCGGCCTGCTTTCCAGCGTGGGCGACTGGCGCCTGGTGTATGCGATCGCCGCTGCCACCCTGGTGCTGACCGCACTGGCATTGCAGCGCGGCCTGCCGCGATTCCACCACAGCGCCGGCTTGGGCTATTTCGCATTGCTGCGCTCGATCGGCGTGCTGTTCGTGCAGGAACCGGTGCTGCGCCAGCGTACGCTGCTGGGCGCCTGCAGCTTCGCCATGTTCGCGATCTTCTGGACCCCGCTCGCGTTCCTGCTGGCACAGCCGCCGTATGCCTACAGCGACGCCACCATCGGGCTGTTCGGGCTGGTCGGTGCGGCCGGTACGCTGGCGGCCGGCCTGGCTGGCCGCATGTCCGACCGTGGCCAGACCGGGCGTGCCACCGCCATTGCACTGCTGCTGTTGCTGCTGTCGTGGCTGCCGCTGGGGCTGTCCGCACACTCGCTGCTGGCATTGCTGGTGGGCGTGGTGGTACTGGACCTGGCCGCACAGCTGTTGCACGTCAGCAACCAGAACCTGATCTACGCACTGCAACCGGCGGCACGCAACCGCCTCAATGCCGGCTACATGACCGGCTATTTCATCGGTGGTTCGCTGGGTTCGCTGCTGTCTGCGCAGGTCTACCAGCGCTTCGGCTGGACCGGCGTCTGCGTGGCCGGCGCTGCCGTGGCTGCGCTGGCCCTGCTGCTGTGGCTGCTCGGCGCGCGGCGCGCGCGCCAGGCGTCGCTGCCCGACTAGAAGCTGCCCTGCAGCGCCAGCTCCCATCGCCCACCGGCGTTGCCGGGGAACAGGCGCTTGGCTGCGTTGTCCGTGTCATGCACGGTGGCGCGCAGTTCCCATGCCGGGGTCAGCGAGGCGATGGCACTGAGCTGCCCATGCAGGTAGTCCGGGCCCTGGGCGGTGGCCAGCCAGTACTGGCCCACCGCTGCTTCCAGGCGGAGGCGTTCGTGCAACGGCACACGCACACCCAGCTGGGCATAGGTACCGCGATGGCCACCGGCCAACGCATCGTTGGAATGGGCGACCTGCAGCCAGGCGCGCTGCTTCCAGGTCACCGTGGTGTTGAGCTCGGTCCAGTCCAGCGCGCGGCCGGTGCCCGGGTACACGTAACGGGTCAGGTTGGCATCCAGGCTCCAGTCCGGTGCCAGTGCGCCGGACCAGCCCGCCACCAGGTCGAACTCGCTGCGCGCGCCATTGTCCGGCTTGAACGAAACGTTGGACCCCCACACGCTGGCGTACCAGCCCGCTGGGATCGAGACCTTCGCGCCGGCCTGCGCCGCCGGGTCGCCGTCGCTCTGCGAACTGCCGCGCCATACGTAGTCACTGGTCAACGCCGCACTGCCACTGACCTGCACCTGTGCCTGCGCGCTGCCGATCCCGAGCAGCCCTGCCAGGGCGGCCACCAGCGCCGCCATCATCCCCTTGCTGTTCACTGCACTGTGTTCCTCGTCGAAGGCGGTCACGCCGCCGGGAACGCAGTGTCGAGGCGAGGGCCGTAACGGATCGAGGGTGCTGCCGGGCCCGTGGCGCAAATTCGGCGTAAATCCCGTGGACTGCGGCCAATGCCAGCAGCGCGGTATCATGGCGCCCTGTTTCCAGGAACCAACCGCGTGGACGCCATCCTGACTCCGGTATCGATCGGCGAGCTGATCGACAAGATCACCATTCTCGAGATCAAGGCCGAGCGCATCGACGATGCCGCCAAGCTGGCCAACGTCCGCACCGAGCTGGACGGCCTGCTGCCGTTGCTGCAGCAGCTGCTGCACGCACAACCGGCACTGGCCGCGCTGAAGCAGCAGCTGAAGGTGATCAACGAGCGCATGTGGGACATCCAGGACCAGCTGCGCGACAAGGAAGCGGCCCAGGTGTTCGACGATGCCTTCATCCAGCTGGCACGCGGTGTCTATGGCACCAATGGCGAGCGCGTGCAGGTGAAGAACGAGATCAACCGCGTGGCCGGTTCGGCCCTGGTCGAAGAAAAGCAGTACCAGGGCGAGTAACCCCGCCTCAATCAGCGTCGATCAGATGGCGGAAGCGGAACAGCTCGCCATCGTTGCGGATGCCCAGCTTGCGGTATGCCGCTCGTTTCTGCGTGCTGATGGTGCTGGCCGCACGCCCGCTGCGGCGTGCCATCTCGCCGGTGCTGCAGCCACGCAGCACCCACTGCAGGACAGCGCGCTCGCGCGTACTCAACCGTGGTGAACGCATGGACTGCTGGCGCTGCCGGCGGGACTGGTTCAATTGTGCACGCAGCTCCGGCGGCACGAAGCGCCCGCCGCGGGCAACCACGCTCACCGCGCGCAGCAGCATCTGCGGCGCGCAGGCCTTGGACAGGAATCCGCGCGCACCGGCCTGCAGGGCCAAGGACACAACACCCGCGTTGCAGTGTGCGGACAGCACCAGGATCGGCACTGCCGGCCAATGTCGTGATACGTGCCGCAGCAGTTCCAGGCCTTCCCCGCTGTCACCGATCGGCAAGGCGTCAACCAGCAGCAGATCGATCGCAGCTGCCTGCTGCTGCAGGCGCTGCAGCAGATCACCGCTGCGGCCGTAGCTTCCATCGACCTGCAGGCCCGTCTGCCGGGCCAGCAGTTCCTGCACGCCATGCCGCAACAGTGGATGCGGATCCAGCAGCAACAAGCGGCAGGGAGAATCGCGGGGCGAGGGAAACGGGGGCATCGTTGCATTCCTGCAGGACAGGCCACTCACCCTAGGGCGCAGCCGACGCCTGCGGAATCCAATTCGTTGCAATGCCGCCCGTCCACCTCAACACGGTCAGGTAGCGTTTGCCCAGCCCGAAACGCAACAGGCCCGGCATGGGCCGGGCCTGTCGAGGCATCTTCAGCGCGCAGGCGCGCCGAGGAAGCAATTACCAGCTGAAGCGCGGGCCGACGGTGTATTCCTTGTCGCCGTGGCGGTTCATCTTCAGCTCGCCGTTCAGGCCCCAGTTCTGGTTCAGCTTGACCTGACCACCCAGGCGGCCGTACCACTGGCCGTCGATGTCGACGCCGTGCTTCTTGGCGTAGTCTTCGTAGCCGACCATGCCGTAGACCTCGGCGTGGGCACCGAAGGCGGTGCGGATACCGGCTTCAGCGCTGTAGCCGTTGAAGTCCAGGCCGTGCTTGCGATCGAACTTCTGGTAGGCAACGCGGGCAACGAAGTCGGTCGACGGAGCGATTTCGACGTTGTAGCCGGCACCGACCTTCCACTGGTCAACCTTGATGTTGGTGTGGTCGACTTCCTGACGGCTGTATTCACCGAACGCGTGGAAGTTCGGCAGGAAGCCGTAGGAACCCTTGACGCCCCAGCCGTCAGCCTTGATGCCATCGACGTCGGTCTTGGCGTAGTCGGCTTCAGCGTAGTTGTACGACAGGTTCTCAGCAGCCGAAGCGGTGAACGGCAGGGCAGCGGCCAGGGCCAGAGCAATCAGCGAATTCTTCATGGGGGTACACCTTTACTTTCTTATGGTGTGCAGCAGCGCCAGGGCGCCATCGCATCGGGAATGTAAATTCTCCGTTATTCGCCACAACGCTCCCTGAAAACAGTGGTCTTCGCATTGCTGAATTTTTGGGCTTGATTCAGGCTCCGTCTGGCATACGCGCGCGGCGCGCGTGCATCTGTAATCCTTCGACGATTGCAACAGGAGGTTGCCTTGCTCGTTTCCGATCCGCTGCGGACGTGTGTCCGCGCCGCTGTCTTTGCATGCGTTGCCCTCTTGTCGCCACACACCGCACACGCGCTGCAGGCGGCCGACTACCAGCGCGCCGAACGCGTGCATGACAGTCATCTGCGCGGCGCGCTGCGCAATGCTTCGGTCCTGCCCCACTGGCTGGCCGATGGACGATTCTGGTATGAGCGCGAAGACACTCAGGGCCGGCGCCAGGCGGTACTGGTCGATCCCGTCCAGGCGACACGCCAGACCCTGTTCGAACCCACTGTGCTGGACGCTGCGGTTGCACCGCTCGGTGCCAGCGGGCCACGCCTGCGCCTGGCCAGCGTGCAGCAGGCGGACGATGGCCTGCGCCTGCGGTTCAGCGGAGAAGTGCCCGTCGATTGCCAATGGCCGCGCTGGCAATGCACACGTTCACCGGATGCGCGGCCGCCGGCCGATGCACTGCCTTCGCCCGAAGGCGATGCGTGGCTGCAGGTGCGCGACAACAACCTGTGGCTGCAGTCGCCTGGCACGGTGCCACGGGCACTGACCCATGGCGGAGAAGCCGGTAATGGCTATGGCGTGCTGCCGGACTTCGCCCTGCGCGGTATTCCACGCCGTCAGGGCCGGATGCCGGTGCGCCCGTTCGCGGTTGGCTGGTCTGCGGACGGGCGCTACGTGGCCGGTATCCGCTACGACGAACGCGCGCTGCAGGACTACCCCTATCTGGAAAGCAGCCCGACCCACAGCGCGCGGCCGCGCGTGCATACCGTGAAGCTGGGGGTGCTGGGCGATGCACAGCAGGTGCGCGACACCCTGTTTGTGATGGATACCCGCAGCGGCAGGCAGCATGACATCGCGCTGCCCGAGGGCTGGAACACGCTCAGTGAGGCCGGCATCCTGGGTTGGGACGGCGATCGGTTGTATGCCGTGATCGCGCACTTCGGCACACCGCGCAGGCTGCGCCTGGTGGAGATCGATGCCAACAGCGGTGCACTGCGCACGGTTCTGGAAGAAGCCAGCGACACTCGCCTGCAGCTCAACGTGTATTCCTACAACCGGCCAGCGGTGGCCATCCTGCCCGGGCAGGACACCGCCGTGTGGTTCTCGCAGCGCGATGGCTGGGGTCACCTGTACCGGGTGCGCCTGTCCGATGGCAAAGTGCTGCGCCAGCTCACCCGCGGCCACTGGGCGGTGCGCGACCTGCTGGGTGTGGACGCTGTCGGTGGCTGGGCGTACTTCAGCGCCGGTGGCGTCGACGCGGGCGATCCTTACGTGCGCGGCCTGTACCGGGTATCGCTGCAGGGAGGGCCGGTCCAGCGCCTGGCCGCCGATGGCTACGACCACATGGCCGATGCCGGTACCGGCGCGCTGTTCGGCGGGCGCCCCCCCCAGGCGCTGTCGCCCAGTGGTGGCTATCTGGTGGATACCGTTTCCCGTCTCGACCAGCCACCACGCACCGTGCTGCGGGCCAGCGATGACGGTCGCGAGCTGCTGGTGCTGGAAGCGGCGGACAACCGGGCAGTGCTTGCTGCGGGGTGGCGCCCACCGCAGCGCGAACGTCTGCTGGCCGCCGACGGGCGCACGCCGATCTTCGCCACCGTCTACCTGCCCCGCGACTATCGCGATGACGGCAGCTTCCCGGTGATCGATGCGATGTACGGCGGCGCCTTCATCAGCAATGCCCCGGTGACCTACGCCGAGGCAGTGTCCGCGCTGAATCCGGTGTCACGGGCCAGCCTGGCCGAGCTTGGCTTCGTGGTGGTCAGCATCGATGCGCGCGGCACCGGCGGCCGCGACAAGGCCTTCCATGACAGCAGCTTCCTGCACGGCGCCGATGTGCAGCTGGATGACCATGTGGCCGCGCTGCGCCAGCTGGGCGAACGCTACCCGGGCATCGACCTGCAGCGGGTCGGCATCTACGGGCATTCGTTCGGCGGTTACAGCGCGGCGCGGGCATTGCTGCGCTACCCGGCGTTCTACAAGGTGGGCGTGGCCTCGGCCGGCAGTCACAATTTCCAGGGCATGTACGGCGGCGCCCTGCACGGCATGGACCGGCTGTTCGGTGGCGTGCTGCCAGCCACGGCCATGACCGATGGCGTGCCGGCGCCCTTTGCCGGGCTCGACAACGCAGCGCTGGCCGGCAACCTGCGCGGGCATCTGATGCTGGTCTATGGCGAGCTGGACGAAAACGCACCGCCGGCGCTGACCCTGCAGCTGGCCGCCGCCCTGAACAAGGCCCAGCGCAGCTACGACCTGCTGTACCTGGCCCGGCAGGACCACGAGCTGTTCCGCAACGACGCCACCTACACGCACCGCATGTGGGACTACTTCGTGCGCCACCTGGCCGGCCAGCAGCCACCGGATACGGTGCTGGCACCGCTGCCCGGTGGCCCGGGCTGAACGGGCGCCCAGAGGATATCGATCCCCGACGCTCTGGTTCGTCGTGTACTTGAAGGCCGTGCATGCGGCACGGTCCATCCGGAGGCAGGCAATGAGCTACATCGATGGTTTCGTCCTGGCGGTGCCCACCGCCAACAAAGAGAAGTTCCTCGCCCATGCACGCACAGGGGATCCCGTTTTCATCGAGTACGGCGCGCTGCGCGTGGTCGAGTGCTGGGGTGACGACGTACCGCACGGCAAGACCACCGACTTTTTCGGCGCGGTGAAAGCCACGCCGGACGAGACGGTGGTGTTTTCCTGGATCGAATGGCCGGACAAGCCGACCCGCGACGCCGGCATGAAGAAGATGATGGAAGACCCAAGGTTTGATCCGGCGACGAATCCGATGCCGTTCGACGGCGCGCGGATGATCTACGGTGGCTTCGTGCCGATCTACGAACTGACCCGCTGAACCGGGCGGACGTGCTCAGCGCGCGTCCGTTTCATCGCTGGCGGAGGCATGGCCGGCGCCCAGTGCGGCGCCGGCGCCGAGGCCCACACCGCCCATGCCGGCCCCCATTCCGCCACCGCCGCCTCCGCCCGCACGACCGCCCTTGGCATCGCCGTCGTTGCGGCCCTTGCCACTGGCACTGCCCGGCCGGGTCGGCCCCTGCGGCGGTATCTGCAGGTCGGCCGGAATCGGCGCCAGGTCCAGCGCTTCGCGCACGAAGTCGCGCAGCGAGACCACCAGTTCGTGGGTATGCACCGGTCGCCCCTGTGCAAGATCGTTGGCAGCGCGCGCAGCCAACCGCACCTGTTCGTCGGTGCCCAGCAGCAGGATGTCCGACAGCGCCGCTTCAACGGCATCGCGGATGCGGCGCGCGCGATCCGAGCGGGGTTCGGCGATGCCTTCGGCATCTTCGCGCTGGCGCAGGTCGCGGCGATGGCTGGGATCCACGCCCAGTTCGCCGGTGAACGAACCGCCCAGGGTCTTGTAGGCCGCCATCAGCGTGCGCAGCCGTTCGTTGATCTGCCGGTTCTCGCGCTCGCGGCGCTGTTGCAGGGTCTGCATCACCAGCAGGCGGATGCCCACGCCCAGCAGGGTGATCAGGACCAGGCCAGCCAAGGTGGACAGCACGCCCTGCCAGGAACTGAAGTCGATACCGCGCATGCCCGGGGCTCCAGCGGAAAGAACCTGCATCTTGCCCCGGACAGTGTCCCGGAAACGCGAAAGGCCCCACCACCCGGTGGGTGGCAGGGCCTTTGGTCACGGCGCGATTACTTGCGCTTGGCGGCCTTGCGCACGGCCTTCTTGGCCGGAGCCTTCTTGGCGGCGACCTTCTTCAGCGGGGCAGCCTTCTTGGCAACCGTCTTGCGGGTAGCGGCAACCTTCTTGCCAACTGCCTTCTTGGCAACGGCGGTCTTCTTGCCGACAACCTTCCTGGCAGCAGCGGTCTTCTTGCCGACGGCCTTCTTGGCCACAGCAGCCTTCTTGCCGACAACCTTCTTGGCGGCGGCGGTCTTCTTGGTGGCGACCTTCCTGGTGGCGGCAACCTTCTTGCCGACAACCTTCTTCGCAGCCACGGCCTTCTTGCCAGCGACCTTCTTGGCGGCGACGGTCTTCTTGGCCACAGCCTTCTTGGCGGTGGCGACCTTCTTGCCGACCACCTTCTTGGCGACGGCGGCCTTCTTGGTGGCAGCCTTCTTCACGGTGGCGACCTTCTTGCCGGCAGCCTTGGTGGCGGCCTTGGTGGTCTTCTTGGCAGCGGCGGCCTTCTTGGTCACAGCCTTGCCTGCAGCGGCCTTCTTCTTGGCCACTTCCTTCTTCAGGGCAGCGGCTTCGGCCTTGGCGTTCTTCTTGGCCGCTTCCAGCTTCTTCTTGGCGTTGGCAACAGTCTTGCCGACCGACTTGGCAGCCTTTTCGGCCTTCTTGGCAACGGTCTTCTCGACCTTGGCCACGGCCTTCTTGGCCTTGGCAACGCGGGTACCGGCAGCCTTGGTGGCGCGCTTGACGGTCTTCTTGACCGACTTCACTGCGTCTTCGGCAGCGTGGGCGATGGTCTCGCCAACGTTGGTGGCGGTTTCTTTGACGTTCTCGACAGCGTCGGTCACGACCGACACACCATTACCGTTGCTCATGTTGCCCTCCTGGGGGCCTTAAGTATCAAAACGGGGCGATGCTATACCGACATTGACGATCGTGGAACGGGGCATGCGCCACCAATCGCATCTGCTGCGACGGCGATGGTGTAGTCGACCATCCCTGCAGGCACACCGTGTTTACAGGAAACCCCTTTTTTTCAGTGCTGCGCCGCATGATCCGCGTCGTGACAGGCATTGGTTGTGTGCACCCGCCCGGATGCCGCGGAAGGCATGCAATATGGCGCGTCGCGGCACCGGGATGCGCAGAACTGCGCAAGTATCGTCCTGTATCCGCGCGACCTGCGGCTGACGTCCGCACACTGCCGGGCGCCGCCTCCGCTGTCGTCACCGGCCCAGCGCTGGTCGTCGCGATCCGCGCTCCCGGCGCGCGGTTTTCATGGCGCATTTATCCAGATCGCGACACACTCATTCAGCTTGTTTTACCGTAGAGCCGAACCGCCCCCATTCCCGCCAGCGAACCGACTCCCATGCGACCGCTACCTACCCTGCTCACGCTCGCAATCGCCGCCGCCTTCGGTGGCTTCGTTGCCACCGGCATCAACGCCCACCTGGACAACCGTGCCGATGCCGCTCCGCTTCCAGCGGTGGTGCCGACCATGGCGGCACTGCCAGCCGCAGTGGCCGGGCAGCAGGTTCCGTCACTGGCACCGATGCTGGAGAAGGCGATGCCGGCCGTGGTCAGCGTCAACACCAAGCAGGTGGTGCGCGTACGCAATCCCTTCTTCAACGACCCGTTCTTCCGCCGCCTGTTCCCGGACATCCCGCAGGAACGCATCAACGAATCGCTGGGCTCGGGCGTGATCATCGACGCCAGGGAGGGCCTGGTGCTGACCAACCACCATGTCATCGACAACGCCGATGACGTACAGGTGACACTGGCCGACGGGCGCACGGTCAAGGCCGAATTCCTCGGCTCGGACCGCGATACCGACATCGCGCTGATCCGTATTCCGGCGCAGAACCTGACCGACATCAAGCTCGGCAACAGCGACCAGCTGCGGGTGGGCGACTTCGTGGTGGCCATCGGCAATCCGTTCGGCTTCAGCCAGACGGTCACTTCGGGCATCGTCTCGGCGGTGGGCCGCAGCGGCATCCGCGGGCTGGGCTACCAGAACTTCATCCAGACCGACGCGTCGATCAACCCGGGCAACTCGGGTGGCGCGCTGGTCGACCTGCAGGGCCAGCTGGTCGGCATCAACACTGCCAGCTTCAACCCGCAGGGCAGCATGGCCGGCAACATCGGCCTGGGCCTGGCGATTCCCTCGAACCTGGCGCGCAGCGTGGTCGACCAGCTGGTCAAGCACGGCGTGGTGGTGCGCGGCACGCTGGGCGTGGAAAGCCAGAACCTGACCGCGCAGATCGCGCAGGGCCTGGGCCTGGGCGAAACCCGCGGTGCGCTGATCACCCGCGTGCTGGCCGGTTCGGCGGCCGCCGCCGCCGGCCTGAAGCCGGGCGACGTGGTGGTGTCGGCCAATGGCCAGCGCGTGGACAGCGCCGAAGCCCTGCACAACGTGGAAGGCCTGGCGGCGGTCGGCAGCCCGATGACGCTGGACGTACGCCGCGAAGGCAAGCCGCTGCAGATCAAGGCGACGCTGAAGGAACAGGCACGCGCGGTCACCGGCGACAGCCTGGACCCGCGCCTGGGCGGGGCCACCTTCGTCGACCTGCCCGAGTCGCTGCGCCAGTCGGGCGCCAGCGGCGTGCTGGTCAGCGAGGTCAAGCGCGGCAGCCGCGCCGCCAGCAACGGCCTGCAGCAGGGCGACATCATCACCGATGCCACCGTCGGTGAATTCGCCGACCTGGCCAGCTGGCGCGCCAACTTCCAGCAGCGCCCGCCGACGCTGGTGCTGCGCGTGCTGCGCAACAATGGCCAGCAGCAGGGCCAGCTCGTGATGCGCTGATCGCCCTGCCGTAACACCCCCTATACCCCGGCAATGTTATTGCTGTCAGTCCAGGTCGGCACCGCCGACTCCCGTTCCCCCATCGCAACAGGAGTGATTCGATGAGCCCCACCAATACCGAGAACCTGAAGGAACACCTGGGTGAAGCCGGTTCCCACCTGAAGCAGGCCGCTACGGCCGCCGGCGGTGCGATCAAGGGTGCAACCGGTGCAGCGACCGACGAGCTTCGCATCGGCAAGGCCAACGTCAAGGCTGAATTGTCCGACAGTGCACTGTCCGGCCTGGCCGCCGCCGAGTTCGGCGGTGCCGCCGCCAAGGAACAGGTCGATGCGCTGATGGACAAGGGCAAGGACCTGATCGACAGCGCCGCCGAACTGATCCGCGAACGTCCGCTGGCCTCGTTCGGCGTTGCCTTCGCAGCCGGCTGGATCATCGCCAAGCTGGCCCGCGGCAGCAGCGACAAGTAAGCCGCAGCGTGAGCGAAGACAACACGCAAGCGCCTGATCCGGCGGCCACCCCGCCGCTGGATGAGAGCATCCGCCAGGTCGGCGCGGCCGGTCGTGCCGCTGCCGATTCGGCCAAGCACACGCTGCGTTCACTGCGCCGGCTGGCCTCGGCCGACTTCGCGCTGGCGCGCAGCGCATTCGGTCGTGCGCTGGCCTGGGCCGGCGTGGCGATCGTGTTTGGTGCATCGGCGTGGCTGCTGATGGCCGCCACCCTCATCGCGCTGCTGCAGAGCTGGGGCCTGAGTTGGCTGCAGGCCCTGCTGATCACCTCGCTGCTGAGCCTGGCCGTCACCGGCTATGCGATCTGGCGGGTGTCCTACTTCTTCCACCACACCGGCATGCACGCCACCCGGCGTCAGCTGTCACGCCTGGGCCTGTTTGACGAACCCAGCGAAGACGACCCTGATGCCGGCGTGCAGCTGCCCGAGGGCAAGCCATGAAGTTCGGCGCGCTGCAGCGGCGGGTAAAGCGCTGCGAACAGCTGGTGACGGTGCGCCTGGGCGAGACCCAGGACCACTGGTCCACCCTCGGCCAGGTGTGGCGACAGGGCTGGTCGCCGTTGCGCATCGTGGTGGTCGGCCTGGCCGGTGGCTTCATCGCCGGCAAGCTGGAGGTACCGGGCAAGGTCAACGGTGCCCGCTGGCTGCAGATGGTCGGTTCGGTCTCGAACCTGTTCGCCAGTGCGCAGGCGGCGTTCGCCACGGCGATGGCGGCGCAGGCCGCGGCCACCGCCGACGATGCGGCCGAAGAAGCCGACGATGCCAGCGAGCAGGCACAGGCAGCGGCCTCCGCTGCCGGAGCACGGCCGGCACCGGCACCACGCTCCGTGCCGGAGCCAGAACCGGACCTGCGCGGACCGCGTCCGGCCGAAGCGGCCACCGAGCTGTCCGAACGTTGATCCATGGAATCCGCCGCGCCGATCGCGGCCGGCGGATAATGCGCTCCCCTTTCCGGTTGATGCGTCGATGAGCGAGTCCCTCCTGTCCCCGCCACCGGCCGGCCCCGACGAGCCAGAGGCCGCGCTGCCACCACCGTCGCGCCCGCGCGGGCCGATGTCGCTGGTGGTGCTGGCGACCCTGGCGGTGGGCTACACGCTGTGGGCCGCGCAGGACATCATCCTGCCGGTGCTGCTGGCGATGTTCTTCGCTCTGGTCGGCAACCCGATCCTGCGCCTGCTGCAGAAGCTGTGGATTCCGCGCGCGCTGGGCGCACTGTTGATCCTCGGCGCCGGCCTGGGCGTGACCGGTTCGCTCGCCGTGCAGCTGATCGGCCCGGCGATGGAATGGGCGCAGGAAGCCCCACAGCAGCTGCGCAAGGTCGCCCGCCAGGTGCAGGACCTGACCAAGCCGGTGCAGCAGGCCAACCAGGCGGCGGAAAACTTCGCCCGTGTGGCCGGTGGTGACAGCAACCACAAGGTGCAGGTGATCCGTACCCAGCTGGACGACCCGTACCGCATGCTGACCCGTGCACCGCGGCTGGCTGCCTCGGTGTTGGCCGTGGTGCTGCTGACGCTGTTCTTCATGATCTACGGGCAGAGCCTGCAGCGCGCGGCGATCGCCCTGTTCCCCAACCGCCAGCAGCAGCGCTTCACTACGGACATCCTGCGTTCGATCGAACGCGAGGTCTCGCGTTACGTGCTGACCATCAGCGTGATCAACACTCTGGTCGGCCTGGTGTTCGCCGGCGTGCTGATGCTGCTCGGTATCAGCCTGCAGGAAGCGCTGCTGTGGGGCACGGTGGCCGCGCTGCTGAATTTTGCGCCGTATGTGGGTCCGTTGATCGGCGTGGCGCTGATGCTGTTGATGGGCTTCGTCGAGTTCCGCGACCCGCTGCAGGCCCTGCTGCCAGCGGCGGCCTACCTGGGCCTGCACACACTGGAAGGGCAGATGGTGACCCCGATCGTGCTGGGCCGTCGGATGAAGCTGTCGCCGCTGGTGCTGATCCTGGCGCTGATGGTGTTCGGCTGGGCCTGGGGCATGATCGGGCTGCTGCTGGCGGTGCCGCTGCTGGTGTGCATCAAGCTGGTGCTGGCACGCCTGGACGGCATGCAGGGCTGGGCACGCCTGCTGGAGTGACGGCATCAACAACGGATGGACGCAGGTGGCGGAACCAGAAACAGGGACGAAGTGGCAGACTATGGCGCCCTACCCGGATGGATCCGCTCGGATGAACTCTCTCGCCACGCGTTGCCTTGCCTTGGCCTGCATTGCCGCTCCCGCGTTCGCCGCGACACCGCCGACTGCCGATCAGGCGCGCACCCAGCTTGCTGAGGCGGTTACCTGCAAGCGGCACCTCACGCCCATACAGTTCGACGCCATGGCCCGGATGCTGACACCGGCCCCGGCAAGGGTGCAGGACGGCGAATCCAGCGGCGAGTTCCGGCTGACCACGCCCTTGATGGTGCTGGGCCAGCCCGTGAACCGGCTGCAGTCCTATGACGGCGACAGCGGCGAGGATGGCATCGACAGTTTCACCGCGTACTTCAGCTCGGCCAGTGTGGAACAGGTCGCGGCACTGGCGAAGATGTCCGACCCGGTAGCAGGCACCTACACGAAGGAAGTTGGGCGGCACAACCTGGACGTGCAGCAGTTCGACGGCCAGACCACCATCGCCTGCTCGTACAACCTGCGCTGACCCGGCCCAGCCACAGTGCCCACCCGCCCGCCGCGTCGCATGAAAGCCCGCGCGGGCAGGGGTAGAATGGCGGGGTGAATTTCCCCGTCCAAGCCATCACCCTCGACCTTGACGACACGCTGTGGCCGTTCGCTCCGATCGGCGCCCGCATCGAACAGGTCCTGCACGCCTGGATGTGCGAACACAGCCCCGCTACCGCCGCGATGTATCCGGTGGAGGCGATGCGCGAACTGCGCGAGCGGCTGTACCACGCCCATCCGCACCTCCACCACGACCTGAGTGCGCTGCGCCGGCTGACCCTGCACGAAGCACTGCACACCAGCGGTGCCAGCCTCGATCTGCTGGAGCCTGCGTATGAAGTGTTCTACGCCGCGCGCAACCATGTGGAGTGCTATCCCGATGCGATCGACGCGCTGGCGCGCATTGCCGCACGGGTACCGGTGGCGGCGCTGAGCAACGGCAACGCCGACCTGGAGCGGATCGGCCTGGCCCATCATTTCGCCTTCCAGCTGGGTTCGCGCGAACACGGCGCGGCCAAGCCCGAAGCCAGCATCTTCCATGCCGCGTGCACCCGCCTGGGTGTGGCACCGGCACAGGTGCTGCACGTCGGCGATCATGCCGACATGGACGTGGCCGGGGCGATTGCCGCCGGCCTGCGCGGCTGCTGGATCAACCGCGACGCAGCCACCTGGACCCATCCGCAGCTGCAGCCGGACCTGCAGTTCGACACCCTTACCGGCCTGGCCGACTGGTTGGATGCCAACCTCGACGCCGCCGCACCCCGGAGTACCTGACGCATGAGCGAGATCACTGGTTTCACCGCCGACACCGCTGCGGCGCTGCCGTTGTACGTGCTGGACCGCGAGCAGTTCGCCGCCTGGAAGGACAGCCAGCCGGCTGCCACGCAGGCGTGGCTGGCATCGCAGGGCTTCAACGCCGGCGCCCACAGCGTGGCACTGCTGCCGGGCGCCGATGGCCTGGCCGGTGCCGTGATGGGCGTGGGTGATCGTGCCGATGCCTACAGCTATGCGCATGCGCCGCACGCGCTGCCGGAAGGCAGCGTCTGGCAGCTGGCCAATGAACTGCCGGCCGCCGAACTGGCGCTGCTGCAGCTGGGCTGGGGCCTGGGCAGCTACCGCTTTGACCGCTATCGCAAGCGCAACCGCGCACCGGCGCAGCTGGTGGCCTCGCCGACCGGCGAAGTGGCCGACCTGATCGCCGCCAGCCTGCGCGTGCGCGACTGGGTCAACACCCCGACCGAAGACATGGGCCCGCAGCAGCTGGAAGACGCCGCGCGCGCGCTCGCCGATGCACATGGTGCGCAGGTCGAGGCGATTACCGGCGACGAACTGCTGAAGCAGAATTTCCCGGCCATCCACGCCGTGGGCCGCGCTTCGCATCGTGCGCCGCGCCTGGTCGTGCTGCGCTGGGGCAGGGAAACCGACCCGGCACTGGTGCTGGTCGGCAAGGGCGTGTGCTTCGATACCGGCGGGCTGGACATCAAGCCGGCCGACGGCATGCGCAACATGAAGAAGGACATGGGCGGCGCCGCGCACGCACTGGCCCTGGCCGGCCTGGTGATGGCGCGCGGGCTGCCGGTGCGCCTGACCCTGCTGGTGCCGGCAGTGGAAAACGCGATCGGCCCCGATGCGTTCCGTCCGGGCGAGGTCATCGCCACCCGCAAGGGCCTGAGCGTGGAGATCGACAACACCGACGCCGAGGGCCGCGTGATCCTGTGCGACGCATTGACCTTCGCCGGTGAGCAGAAACCGGACCTGGTGCTGGACTTCGCCACCCTCACCGGTGCCGCGCGCATCGCCCTGGGCCCGGACCTGCCGGCGCTGTTCAGCAACGACGACACGGTGGCCCAGCAGTGGCTGCAGGCCGGTGACGCGACCCGCGACCCGGTCTGGCGCATGCCGCTGTGGCGCCCCTACCTGCGCTACCTGAGCAGCGGCATCGCCGACCTGGCCAACGCCGGTTCGCGCATGGCCGGCTCGGTTACCGCCGCGCTGTACCTGGAACGCTTCCTGGAAGACGGCCAGCGCTGGGCGCATCTGGACGTGTATGCCTGGAACGACGGCGAGCGCCCGGGCCGTCCGGCCGGTGGCGAAGCGCTGGCGCTGCGCTCGGCGTGGGCGATGCTGAAGCAGCGCTACAGCTGATCGGGTGGGTGCCGACCGTTGGTCGGCACCCCGTCCCCGGAAAATCTGACGAAAAATTGAATTTCGGCCCCGGCCGGGTTCTGCGAGGATTTGTGGGTCGACCACCCACACGCTCCGTGAAGGCAGGACTCCGGCCATGTCGCTCTTCCGCTACACCCGCGCTGGCCAGACGCCGGGCGCGCCACGCAAGCATTCACCCCTGCTCTGGATCGCACTGATCGCACTCATTCTGGGTGCGGTCGCGCTGGCCTTCGCCTGGCTGGCCGGCTGGATTGGCGGCCGCCTGACCGCGCAGCGCTTCACCGACACCATCGAAGCCACCGGCCCGGCACATCCCGGGTTCCGCCGGGCGCACAGCAAGGGCATCTGCGTGAGCGGCTGGTTCGAACCCAGTGCACAGGCCCCTACCCTGTCCAGTGCACGGGTGTTCTCGCAGCGCCGCGTGCCGGTGATGGGCCGCCTGTCGATCGGCGGTGGTGATCCCTACGGTGCCGACAACACCGCGCGCGTACGCAGCCTGGCGGTGCAGATGGTCAGCGATGATGGCCAGGAATGGCGCATGGCGATGAACAGCTTCCCGTTCTTCGCCGTGCCCGATGCCGAGGCGTTCTACGAGCAGACGCGCGCCTCCATTCCCGACCCGGCCACCGGCAAGCCCGACCCGCAGAAGATGGCCGCGGTGCTGGCGAAATACCCCAGCGCACAGGCGTTCCAGCAGTGGGCCAGGACGGCGCCGTGGACCAGCAGCTGGGCCGACACCACCTTCAACAGCGTCAACAGCTTCTGGTTCACCAACGCGCAGGGCCAGAAGCGTGCGGTGCGCTGGCGCTGGCAGCCGCAGGCGCCGGTGGTGGAGATGGATGCGGAAACGCGCAAGCAGGCCAGCGTCGATTTCCTCAGCCAGGAACTGCAACAGCGCATGGCCAGCGGCCCGGTGCGCTGGAACCTGGTCGTCACCACCGCCGAGCCCGGTGATGCCATTGATGATCCGTCGGTGCCGTGGCCCGAGTCGCGTGATCAGGTGGTGGCCGGCGTACTCAGCCTGGACCGCATGCAGTCGCAGGAAAAAGGCGCGTGCGGCCAGATCAACTTCGATCCGCTGATCCTGCCCAGTGGCGTGCGCGGCAGTGATGATCCGATCCTGGCCGCACGCTCTGCGGTGTACTCGCAGTCATTCAACCGCCGCGAGCGCGAGCGCGCCAGCGGCAACGTCGAGCAACCGAAGGAGGCCGCGCGATGAGCACCCATAACGGCCACTTCAACCTGCTGGCGCGGGTGCTGCACTGGACCATGGCGCTGATGATCATCGCCATGCTGTTCATCGGCGTGACCATGGTCGCCTCGCTGCACCTGCGGCCGATGCTGATCGACCTGCACCGACCACTGGGCATCGCGATCCTGCTGCTGGTGCTGCTGCGCCTGTACAACCGCCTGCGCCACCGCCCGCCGCCGCTGCCGGCGGATCTTCCGGTATGGCAGGTGATGGCGGCCAAGGCCTCGCACTGGATGCTGTATGCGCTGATGCTGGCGATGCCGTTGATCGGCTGGGCGATGCTGTCGGCCGGCGGTTACCCGATCGTGCTGTGGGGCGGCCTGCACCTGCCGCCGATCGTGCCGCACACCCCGGCGTTGTATGCCGCGCTGCGTAATGCGCACAGCTTGTTGGCGTATGTGTTGTTCGCCACGGTGCTGATGCACGTGGGTGCGGCGTTGTTCCACCTGTGGGTGCGGCGCGATGGCGTGTTCCAGGCGATGGCGCGCGGGAAGGATTGAGCGGATTCGCCGGGTGTTCCCGGCGGATTGTTTCCGCGACTGCGGAGGGGTGTCACTTTCTTTGCGCGCAAAGAAAGTAACCAAAGAAACGCTCCGCCGGCCGCGAGCCGGCGTGCTTCGCACGCCGGTGCCCTGCGCTCCTCGGTCCGTCGAGGGACGGCGCGGGAACTCGCTGCGCTCAGACACCCGCACCTCTTCGCCCTCGCCGGACCTCCGGTGCTCGGCTCGCTTGAAGGCGGACTGGAAGGTCAAGATCAAGAGCAACAGCATCCACGCATGGCGTGGATCTACTGGGTGCAGCTGTGGCTTTTGACGTTGGGTCCGCCTTCTAGCGAGCCGAGCATCGCAGGGGAATCAGGGGCGTAGAGGCGCCGGTGTTTGAGCGAAGCGAGTTCGGCGCCGTCCCCTGATTCCCCGAGAAGCGCAGGGAACCGTCGCGTAGCGACGGCTCGCGCTCTGGCGGCGTGTTTCTTTGGTTACTTTCTTTGCACGAGCAAAGAAAGTGACACCTCTCCGCAGGCGCGGTAACAATCCGCCGGGCAGCGCCCGGCGCTACCAGTGCGTCGGCGCACGCCCCTACAACCATCCCTTCTGCCGCGCCAGCCGGTACGCCTCGATCCGGTTGGCCACGCCCAGCTTGCCGATGCACTCGGACAGGTAATTGCGCACCGTGCCATGCGACAACCCCAGCTGCTCGGCAATCTCGCTGGCGGTACGGCCCTCGCCCGCCAGCCGCAGCACGCGGCGCTCGCGGTCGGTCAGCGGGTCGGCCTGCGACCACGCATCCAGCGCCAGCTGCGGGTCGATTGCGCGGATGCCCTGCTTCACCTTGCGCAGGGCATCGGCCAGGTTCTCGGCCGGTGCGTCCTTCAGCAGGTAGCCCAGCACGCCCGCTTCCAGCGCGCGGCGCAGGAAGCCGGCACGGGCGAAGGTGGTCACGATCACGACCTTGATCGGCAGCTCGTGGCGGGCGATGCGCTGGGCCAGTTCCAGCCCGGACAGGCCAGGCATTTCGATGTCAGTGACCAGGATGTCCGGCTGCAGCTGCTGCAGCATGCGCCACGCCGCCTCGCCGTCAGCAGCGCTGCCCAGCACCTCGATGTCCGGCTCCAGGCCCAGCAGCGCCGACAATGCACCGCGCACCATCGCCTGGTCTTCGGCCAGCAGGATGCGGATCATGCGGCACCATCCTGCGCCAGTGACGCTGGCGACAGCGGCGTGGTCGCGGCCACCAGTGGCACGCGCACGGTCACTACCGTGCCTTCGCCGCGCGGCGACTGCAGTGACAACTGGCCGCCCAGCGCCATCGCCCGTTCGCGCATGCCACACAATCCGTTGCCCTCGGCCTGTACGCCACCGCGGCCGTCATCGCGTATCTGCATCACCAACTGTCGTTCCTCAAGCATGAAATCCACCTGCACCCGGGTCGCCTGTGCGTGGCGCACGATGTTGGTCGCAGCCTCGCGCAGCACCAGCGCCAGCCCACGTTCCACGTCGACCGGCATCGGCGGCGGCGGTGTGTACTGCAGGTGTACCTGCTGGCATTCCAGCAGCAGCCGCGCCGAGGCCAGCTCGCCGGCCAGGTCGCTGGCGCGGATGCCGGTCACCGCACTGCGCACCTGGGCCAGCGCCTCGCGGGCGATCGCCTCGGCTTCGCCGATCTCCTGCCGCGCGCGCGCGTCATCACGGTCGTACAGCTTGCGCGCCAGCTCCAGCTTCAGCGTGATCAGCGACAGCGTGTGGCCCAGCAGGTCATGCAGATCGCGGCCGATGCGCTCGCGCTCGGCGGTAGTGGCCAGCCGCCGCACCTCGTCCTGGGACAGCTGCAGGGCAACGTCCCGTTGATGGCTCAAGGCCTCCACGTTCACCACCAGGCCGACGATGAACGACACGGCCGGCATCCACACCATGGCTTGCCACGGATAACCGACGTAGAGCGCAGCGCCGCAGAACAACAGGTTCAGGCCGGTGAGCTGCAACAGGTACACCCACCAGCCGCCACGGCTGCTCATGCGGATCATCACGCAACCGAACACGAAGTAGCTCAGTCCCGACGGATACCACGGCAGCAGCACCAGGGCCATCAGGATCATGCCCAGCGCATAGCGCCATGCGTGATGCCGTGGCGCCAGCATCACCTTCGCATAGAGCAGCAGGAACAGCGGATAGCTGGCCACGGTCAGCAGCAGCCAGCGCACCGTGAAGCCATTGCCGAGCACCGGGGTAAGGAAGATCCAGACCGACCACAGCAGGTGGATCGCACCGCTCCAGGGCGACTTGCCACGCCGCAGCAGGTCGGCCACCGCCGAGTCCGGCGCAGGGCGCAGCAGGGACGCAAGCCAGCTCGACGACACGGAAGAATCCAGGCGGGAATGATCGCTGCCGATCATGCCAGTTCAGCCGATCCGGCGCAGGCGGCGGCGCGCCAGCAGCAGCGCCACCACCGTGACCGCCAGCAGCACCAGCAGGTGGCCAGCCATGCCGCCCACCGACGGCAGCCCGACCACCGGCAGCGCCAGCTGCGCCAGATGCCAGGTTGGCCACAGCGGTGCCATCATCGAGAACACCTTGGGCAGCGCCGACAACGGCAGCCACAGGCCAGACAGCAGGGCCAGCGGCAGGTAGACCAGGTTGACCATCGCCGGCGCCGCGCTGGCACTGACATGACTGCCGATCAGCAGGCCGATCGCCCCCAGCGGCAGCGCTGCCAGGCCCGCCACCGCCAGCAGCTGCAGCATCTGCACTGCCTGCAGCTGCACGCCACTCAGCGCGCGCGCCACCCCGATCAACAGGGCGGCTACCAGCAACGCGAACATCACGGCCATCGCCAGTCGCGCCAGCAACGGTGCCGCCGCCGGCATCGGCAGCGCGCGCTTGAGGGTCAGCAGGCCGCCTTCACGGTCCAGCGCCAGCTGCACGCCGAAGCCGAACAGGGCCGGGGCCATCGCACCGAACACGCAGTAGGTGGCCAGCAGGTAGAGCGGTGCATGGCCGCGGCCCAACAGCACGCCGAACAACAGGTAGAACAGCACCGGGAACAGCAGCGAAGGCACCGCGAAGGCGGGTGTACGCCAGGCGCGGCGCAGCTCGGCCACCAGTTCAGCGCCGTACGGGCGCAAGGCCTGACGCCACGCCGATACCGGCGCGGGTGTAGTGCCGGTACGGGTCATCGTGTTCATGCGGCCTCCCGGGTCATGTCGAGGAAAGCGTCGGCCAGTGCCGCGCCCTGTACTTCCAGCTCACGCAGCTGTGCATCGGCGGCCAGCAGGCGCGCCACCACCGGCTCGGCCGGGCTTGCCATCAACTGCAGGTGCTCGCCATCACGCTGCACCTGCTGCACGCCTGGCCACTGCAGTACGTCTTCAACAGTCAACACGCTGCGGCAGCGGATGCGGCGCGGCCGATCGGCCAGGCGCAGCTCGCTCAACGGTGCGTCGGCCAGCACCCGGCCCTGCTCCAGCACCAGCACCTGCTGCGCCAGCGCTTCGGCCTCTTCCAGATAGTGGGTGGTCAGCAGCACGCCGCAGCCTTCGGCCACCAGCTGCCGGATCGCCTGCCACATCGCCTGCCGCGCCTGGATGTCCAGACCGGTAGTGGGCTCGTCCAGGAACAGCACGCGCGGGCGACCACACAGCGCGATGGCGAACTGCACCGCGCGCTGCTGGCCACCGGACAGCTGATCGTAGCGACGGCCTGCCAGTGCCTGCAGGCCTGCGCGCTGCAGCACCTCCTGCAGCGGCATCGGGTCCGGATAGCAGGCGCTGGCCTGCGCCACCAGTTCGTCCACCTGCAGCATCGGCGGCAGGCTGGTGCTCTGCAGCATCACGCCCAGGCCGAGGCGGCTGCTGCGCTGCTGCGGGTCGCCACCGAGCAGCTCGACCTGGCCGGCATCGGCGCGACGCAGGCCCAACAGCACGCTGATCGCGGTACTCTTGCCGGCACCGTTGCGGCCCAGCAATGCCAGCACCTGGCCAGCGCGGACCTGCAGGTCGATGCCCTGCAGGGCGGTATGGTCGCGGTAGCGCACCTGCACCTGCTGCAGGCGGGCCAGCGACGGGGCGATCGGATCCATGGGCGGTACCGGTAGCGGGGACGTTGCCATCCTGTGCCGCCGTGGTCACATTTCGCAGTTGCCGCCGTCAGTGTCATCGGATGACAGCTGTCACTGCCGTCATCGCTGTGCCTGCCTTCATGCTGTGCCGCACGCTCCACCGCCGGAACCGCCGCCGTCCGCGCTTCCGGCCATACCCGCCCGAACGCCTGTGATGGAACGAATGAACGCTTCTGCCGAGCTGTTGAAGGAACTCCGTATCGACCGCAAGTCGCCGCCGCCCGCCTCCGGTGGTGGCAGCAATGGCGGTGGCCGTCGTTGGCTGTGGATCGCGATCATCGTGGTCGTGCTGCTGATCGCCGCTGCCGTGGCCTTCCTGTTCGGCCGCGCGCCGGCCGTGGAAGTGGAAACCGCGCCCGCAGTGGCCATCCAGCAGGGCAGCGCCAGCAGTTCGGTGCTCGATGCCAGTGGCTACGTGGTCGCCCGGCGCATGGCCACGGTCTCGGCCAAGATCACCGGCAAGGTGCGCGAGGTGATGATCGAGGAAGGCATGCGGGTCGAAGCCGGCCAGGTGATGGCCACCCTGGATCCGATCGATGCCGATGCGCAGCGCAGCCTGTATGCCTCGCAGTTGCAGGCCGCGCGCAGCCAGGTGGCCGGGCTGGAGGCACAGCAGAAGCAGGCCGCCGCCGAAGCCAGCCGCCTGCAGGCGCTGGTCGGCCAGCAACTGGTGTCACGTTCGCAGTACGACCAGGCCGTGGCCCAGCGTGACAGCCTGCGTGCGCAGCTGGAAACGGCCCAGCGCAACGTCAAGGTCGCCAACGACCAGCTGGCCATTGCCGATCTGGGCGTGGACAACAACATCGTGCGCGCGCCGTTCTCCGGCGTGGTCACCGCCAAGGCCGCGCAGCCGGGCGAAATCGTTTCGCCGCTGTCGGCGGGCGGTGGTTTCACCCGTACCGGCATCGGCACCATTGTCGACATGGACTCGCTGGAGATCGAAGTCGAGGTCGGCGAGGCCTTCATCGGCCGCGTGCAACCGAAGATGCCGGTGGAAGCCACGCTCAATGCCTATCCGGAGTGGAAGATTCCGGGCGAGGTCATCGCCATCATCCCCACTGCCGACCGCGGCAAGGCCACGGTGAAGGTGCGCGTGGCGCTGAAGGTGAAGGACCCGCGCATCGTGCCGGAGATGGGCGTGCGGGTCAGCTTCCTGGAGCAGGCGCAGCCGCAGGCGGCCGCCAAACCGCAGGGCGTGCGCGTGCCGGCTGGCGCGGTGGTCCAGCGCGAGGGCGCCTCGGTTGCCTTCGTACTGGGCGACCAGAGCCGCGTGCAGCAGCGCACGGTCGAGGCCGGCCAGGCGATGGGCAAGGACCGCCAGATCCTCAAGGGCGTCAGCGCGGGTGAGTCGGTGGTGGTGAACCCGCCGGACACCCTGCGCGATGGCGCCAAGGTGCAACAGAAACAAGCGCAGTAACGGCCTGGCGCCCATGGGCGCCGCCGGCAACACCGCTCGACGCACGCCTGCGGCCACCGCAGGTGCGCTTCCCCGTTTCCCGCCTTCCGTGGAGAACCACCCATGTCGACCCTGGTTTCACTGCGCAACATCACCAAGACCTACCAGCGTGGCCCCGAGAAAGTGCAGGTGCTGCACGGCATCGACCTGGACATCGCCAGCGGCGACTTCGTCGCGCTGATGGGCCCGTCCGGCTCGGGCAAGACCACCCTGCTCAACCTGATCGGCGGCCTGGACAGCCCCAGCGGCGGCGAGATCAGCATCGAAGGCGAGCGCATCGACCAGATGAGCGGCGGCCAGCTGTCGACCTGGCGCAGCCACCACGTCGGCTTCGTGTTCCAGTTCTACAACCTGATGCCGATGCTGACCGCGCAGAAGAACGTGGAGCTGCCGCTGCTGCTGACCCATCTCAATGCCGCGCAGCGCCGCCGCAATGCCGAGATCGCGCTGACCCTGGTCGGCCTGGCCGACCGCCGCAGCCATCGCCCCAATGAACTGTCCGGCGGCCAGCAGCAGCGCGTGGCGATCGCGCGGGCGATCGTCTCCGACCCGACCTTCCTGATCTGCGACGAACCCACCGGCGACCTCGACCGCCAGTCCGCCGAGGAGATCCTCGGCCTGCTGCAGCAGCTCAACCGCGAACACGGCAAGACCATCATCATGGTCACCCATGACCCGAAGGCCGCCGAGTACGCCACGCACACGGTGCACCTGGACAAGGGCGAGCTGGCCGACGCGCCGCTGGCCCACTGACGGAGGCCACGGCGATGAAATACTTCTCGTTGGTGTGGGCGCAGCTGTTCCGCAGCCGCACGCGCACCCTGTTGACCCTGCTGTCGGTGGTGGCCGCGTTCCTGCTGTTCGGCATGCTCGACTCGGTGCGCGTGGCGTTCT
Source organism: Stenotrophomonas sp. YJH_SMC_19 (assembly GCF_059367915.1). Taxonomy (NCBI): domain Bacteria; kingdom Pseudomonadati; phylum Pseudomonadota; class Gammaproteobacteria; order Lysobacterales; family Lysobacteraceae; genus Stenotrophomonas; species Stenotrophomonas sp. YJH_SMC_19. Next base: position 84,007 of record NZ_JCAFRI010000011.1, on the reverse strand, counting down.
CGTCCGGCGGCAGCGTGGAAGGCGCCAACCGCCTGGTGGTGGCCTCGCGGCTGTCGATCACCCAGTCGCTGCCGATCCGCCTGGAAACCCAGATCCGCCAGGTGGCCGGCGTGCGCGACGTGGCCTACGGCATGTGGTTCGGCGGCATCTACCAGGATCCAAAGAACTTCTTCCCGAACTTCTCGGTGTCGCCCAACTACTTCGATGTCTACCGCGAGCTGCAGATCGATCCGGCACAGCTGGAGGACTGGAAGCAGACCCGCACCGGCGCCATCGTCGGCGAATCGCTGGCCAAGCAGTTCGGCTGGAAGATCGGCGACACCATCCCGTTGCAGGCCACGATCTTCCCGCGCGGCGGCAGCAACGACTGGCCGCTGGAACTGAAGGGCATCTACCGTTCCAAGGACCGAGCGCTGGCGGCCAACGAAGAACGCCAGTTGATGATGAACTGGAAGTACTTCGATGAATCCAACGACTACATCAAGAACCAGGTGAGCTGGTACACGGTGACGCTGGACAACCCGGATCATTCCTCGCGGGTAGCGCAGGCCATTGATGCAATCTCGGCCAACTCCGACCACGAGACCAAGACCCAGACCGAGTCGGCGTTCCAGCAGGCCTTCGTCAAGCAGTTCGCCGACATCGGCATGATCGTCACTTCAATCATGGGCGCGGTGTTCTTCACCCTGCTGCTGCTGACCGGCAACACCATGGCGCAGGCCGTGCGCGAGCGCGTGCCGGAGCTCGCCACGCTGAAGACGCTGGGCTTCAAGGACAGCACCGTGCTGACCCTGGTGATGGTGGAGTCGGTGCTGCTGATCGGCCTGGGCGGCCTGATCGGCATGGGCCTGGCCGCACTGATCCTGCCGGCGATCGGCCCGAAGAGCATGGGCATGCTGCCGCCACACGTGCCGACGCCGACCTGGCTGATGGGGCTGGGCCTGATCGTGGTGATCGGCATCATCGTCGGGTTGTTGCCGGCGCTGCGTGCCAAGCGCCTGAAGATCGTCGACGCACTGGCCGGCCGCTGAGGAGGACACCGACATGTTCAAGAGCAAACTCAAGAAATGGCTGGGCAACGGCCTGACGGTGCTGCTGCTGGTGATCGGCCTGGTGCTGTGGATCAGCCTGCCGTGGTTTGGCGTGCTGGCCGTGGCCGTGCTGGTGGCACTTTGGCTGCTGCTGACCCGTGGCGGACGGTTGGCGCTGGCCGCCACCCGCATCGGCGTGGCCAGCCTGCCGCAGCGCTGGGGCGCGTCCTCGGTGATCGTGGTCGGCATCGCCGGCGTGGTCGGCGTGCTGGTGGCGATGCTGGCGATGGGCGAAGGCTTCCAGGCCACGCTCAACAACACCGGCGACGACACCACCGCCATCGTGCTGCGCGGCGGCTCGCAGGCCGAGACCAACTCGGTGATCACCCGCGAGCAGGTGCCGACGTTGTCCACCCTGCCCGGCATCAGCCGCGATGGCGAAGGCCGGCCGCTGCTGTCGCCGGAGCTGTCGCAGGTGGTCAACCTGGTGTCGAAGTCCGACGGCACCGACGTCAACGCGCAGTTCCGCGGCGTTGGTCCGCAGGCCTGGGCCGTGCATGACAAGGTCAAGATCATCGAAGGCCGCAAGTTCGCAGCCGGCCTGCGCGAGATCGTGGTCGGCCAGGGTGCCAAGGGCCAGTTCCGCGACATGGACGTGGGCAGGACGCTGACCCTGGGCAATCAGACCTGGACCGTGGTCGGCGTGTTCGCCACCGGCGATGCGCACGATTCGGAGCTGTGGACCGACGCCGATACGCTGGCCACCACCTACCAGCGCAGCGCCTGGCAGTCGATCAGCGTGCGTACCGATGGCAAGGCCGGCTTCGAGCAGTTCAAGGCAGCGGTCGCCGCCGACCCGCGCCTGAAACTGGACGTGGAAACCACCCGTGTCTACTACAGCAAGCAGGGCGGCGGGCTGACCAAGCTGATCGACATCCTCGGCAAGGTGATCGGCACGATCATGGCGGTGGGTGCAGTGTTCGGCGCACTCAACACCATGTACGCGGCCGTGGCCACCCGTGCGCGCGAGATCGCCACCATGCGCGCGATCGGCTTCCGCGGCCTGCCGGTGGTGACGGCGGTGATGCTGGAGACCATGCTGCTGGCGTTGCTGGGTGGCCTTCTGGGGTGTGCGGTGGCGTGGCTGCTGTTCAATGGCTACAGCGTGTCCACCATCGGCAGCAACTTCAGCGCGGTGGTGTTCAAGTTCCATGTGTCACCGGAACTGCTGTGGACCGGACTGAAATGGGCGCTGGGCATCGGCCTGGTCGGCGGCCTGTTCCCGGCGCTGCGCGCGGCCCGTTTGCCGATCACCACGGCGTTGCGAGAAACCTGAGCATCACGCAGCGGTGGACTGCGCATCACGCAGGGGACGGAGCGAAGGCTCCGTCCCTTTTCTTTTGCGCGTCATCCACGCTTGGTGGTGAGCCAGGACGTCCAGTAGATCCACGCCGTGCGTGGATGGATGCCGGCGCACGCGCACGGCTACAGATTGCGGGAAATACGCCGCTATCGATGCCTCTGCCCATCGAAAGCGCAACGCGCGTGACGTTGCGCACATCCCATCTGTGGATTGTTGGTTGCGATTCATTTTCGCGCACATCCGCGGCGCAGAGGCAAACAGTTACGAATGGAAACATTCTAGAATCGCCCCCCCACGTTGGTTTGCAGCACCCCACGCGTCCATAGAACGGGCGCTTGTTTTTCCTGAAACACGAGATTTCACGGATGTCCCTGAAAACCAATCCGCTGCGCAACGCGATCGTCATCGCGCTGGCCGCCAGCTGCACCACCCCCGCCTTCGCACAGAGCGCCGGCGATACCCCGACCAACCTCGATCGCATCGAGATCACCGGCTCGCGCATCCGCCAGGCCAGTGTCGAGACCGCACAGCCGGTCGTCGCGCTCAGCCGCGCCGAGATCGAGAAGAAGGGTTACATCAACGTCGCCGACATCCTGCAGGACGTCACCGCTGCCGGCGCACCGAGCCTGAGCCGCTCGTCGTCGCTGAGTTCTTCGCGCGACTTCGGCGGCACGTACGTCAGCCTGCGCAACCTCGGCCCGGAGCGCAGCCTGGTGCTGATCGACGGCCGCCGCATGGGCGTCAGCGCCGGTGGCTACTCCGACCTGGCTTCGATTCCCTCGGCGATTGTCGAGCGCGTGGAAGTTCTCACCGATGGCGCGTCCGCGCTGTACGGCTCGGACGCCATCGCCGGTGTGGTCAACATCATCACCCGCAAGAACTTCGACGGTGGCGAAGCCAGCGTCTACGTCGGCCAGTACGGTGAAGGTGACGGCCAGAAGCGCTCCTACAGCGCCACCTTCGGCAAGACCTTCGACCGCGGCTGGTTCAGCGTTGGGGCCGAGCGCACCAAGGAAGACGAGATCCTCGGCAGCGAGCGCGAGTTCAGCCGTTACCCTGGTGGCCCGCGCCATCCCGACGACGTCAAGGCACTGAACCAGACCACGCAGTGGGGCAGCGTCACCGTCGACGGCAAGTCGCTGACCGTGGGCCCGGGCGGCGACCCGAGCCAGAAGGGCAACTTCCACACGCCCAATCCGGCCGATGGTGCCAACACCAAGACCAACATGAGCCTGCTGAGCGGCCTGGAGCGCACTTCGGTGTTCGCCAACGGTGGCTTCTCGATCACCGATGACCTGCGCATCGTGGCCGACGCGCTGTACAGCAAGCGCGAGTCGACCAAGCACCTGGCCGGCTACCCCTACTCGGTGTCCACCGCACAGGCGCGCAACGGTTCCCGTGCTGCCCTGTCCAAGGACAGCGCGTTCAACCACTGGGGCCAGGACGTGCTGTTCTCGCACCGCACCGAAGAAATGCCGCGTGCGACCGAGAACAACCTGGACACCAAGCGCGCCAGCATCGGCCTGGAAGGCAGCTTCGAAACCGGTTCGCGTTACTGGGACTGGAACGTCAGCTACATGTACAACCGCAATGAAGGCGAGCGCATCGGTACCGGCAGCATGTACCAGCCGCATGTCGACCTGGCGGTCGGCCCATCCTTCATGGATGGCACCGTGGCACGCTGCGGCAGCCCGGGTGCAGTGATCGCCGGCTGCGTGCCGTGGAACCCGGCCGCGCCGATGGGCTATGCAGGCCCGGGCTCGCTGAGCAACCAGGACGTGCAGGACTACCTGTTCACCCGCTTCGTCGACAATATGAAGAGCACCACGAAGGTCGCCAGCGCCAACATCTCCGGTTCGGTGTTCACCCTGCCGGCCGGCGACGTGATGGCCGCGATGGGCTTCGAGCACCGCAACGAAGAAGCCAGCTACACCCCGGACCTGATGGTGCAGAAGGGCCAGATTGCCGGCACCACCGGCCAGCCGACCCGTGGCGACTACTCGCTCAACGAGGTCTACCTGGAGCTGCAGGTACCGCTGCTGGCCGACATGCCGTTCGCGCGTGAACTGTCGCTGGACCTGGCCGGCCGCTACACCGACTACAACACCTTCGGTTCGACCACCAACAGCAAGTTCGGCCTGAAGTGGAAGCCGATCGACAGCCTGCTGGTACGCGCGACCTATGGCACCGGCTTCCGTGCGCCGACTGTTGACGACCTGTACGGCGGTGCGGTGAAGAGCCGTGATTCGTTCACCGATCCGTGCGATACCTCGTTCGGCATCGCTGCCAGCAGCGCGACCGTGGCCGCACGCTGCCAGGCGCTGAAGGTGCCGGCGGACTTCCGCCAGCAGACCGCGTCGGAAGGCAACGTCGCCAACCGTCCGGGCCAGCAGGGCATCGCCGATTTCGACTCCGGTTCCAATGCGAACCTGAAGCCGGAAACCGCCAAGACCTGGACCGTGGGCCTGGTGTACAGCCCCGAGTTCGTGCCGGGCCTGGACGTCAGCCTGGACTGGTGGAAGATCCGCATCGACAACGCGATCGTGGGTGAGTCGGCCACCGACATCCTCAACCAGTGCTACGTGCAGGGCGTGGATTCGGCGTGCGGCCGCTTCACCCGTTCCACCAGCGCCAAGACGCTGGGTCAGGTGACGTCGCTGGACCGCTCGCTGGTCAATGCGGGCTACCGCGAAACCGCCGGCTACGACTTCAGCCTGCGTTACCGCCTGCCGGAAACCGCGTTCGGCCGCTTTGCCGCCACCTGGAACACCACCTACACCGACTACCTGGAGCAGCGCAACGACAGCGCCGCCACCACGCCGGTGGAGCAGAAGACCGGCTGGCAGGGCAACTTCCGCGTGCGTTCGACCTTCAACCTGGATTGGCAGTACGGCGACCTGGGCATCGGCTGGACCGCCCGCTACTACTCGGGCATGAAGGAAGCCTGCTCGTATGACCTGGCCGGTGGCCCGGACTGCAACATGGCCGGCTTCGTCTCGCCGTACACCGATGCGCAGCCGAGCCGCAAGGTGGGCTCCAACACCTTCCACGACCTGCAGGTGCGTTACAGCCTGCCGTGGGACGGCACCGTGTCGCTGGGCGTGAACAACGTCTTCGACCACCAGGGTCCGATCATGTACAGCCAGCCGAACAGCAGCTTCACCTACTACGGTGGCTTCGACATCGGTCGTTTCATGTACATGAAGTACCAGCAGCGCTTCTAAGCCTGCAACCGCGTTCCCGCCACCGCCATCTCTCTCTCCTGGCGGTGGATGGAAGCAGAACGGCGCCCTTCGGGGCGCCGTTCTTTTTTGGGTGGAAGCGGGTCGGATCCCTTCGCCCTGCGAAGGGCTCTGACCCCACGCGACGGATAGAACAGGGTCAGAGCCCTCCGCGTTGCGGAGGGATCCGACCCCGCAGCCCCGCCGGCGCTAGCGCTTGGCGCGCATCGTGCGGATGTTGTCACCGACGAACAGGATCAGGCCGGCCCAGATCGCGGCGAAGCCGATCGCCTTGGCAGTATCGAACGCTTCGTGGAAGAAGAACACGCCCAGCAGCAGCTGCAGGCTAGGCGCGATGTACTGCAGGATGCCGACCAGCGACAGCGGGATGCGCTTCACGCCGTAGGCGAAACCGATCAGCGGCACTGCGGTCACTGCGCCACCGAAGACCAGCAGCAGGTCATTGCGCCAGCCCCAGCCGTGGAAGAACGCGCCGCCATGGCCGTTTTCCGCCCAGATCGCGAAGGCCAGCGCCGGCAGGAACAGGTACATGCTCTCCACGCCCAGGCCGGCCACCGGATCGACCGAGACCAGCTTGCGCAGCAGGCCATACAGGCCGAACGAACAGGCCAGGCCCAGCGCGATCCACGGCGGCGTACCCGCGTCGATGGTCAGCCAGGCCACGCCCACCGCCGCCATCGCCACCGCCACCCACTGCAGGCGCCGCAGCCGCTCCTTCAGCACCAGCACGCCCAGCAGCACGTTCACCAGCGGGTTGATGAAGTAGCCCAGGCTGGTCTCGATCACATGGCCGGCGTTGACCGCCCAGATGTACAGGCCCCAGTTGAAGGCGATGGTCAGGCTCGACACCAGCAGGATCGGCAGCGCGCGCGGCTGCGCGGCGATCTTCTGCCACCAGCCCAGGCGCGAGCTGATCAAGAGCCAGCCCAGCACCATCACGGTGCTCCAGATGATGCGGTGGGCGATGATCTGGAACGAGGGTACCTCGTTGAGCAGGTGCCAATAGACCGGCACCAGGCCCCAGATCACGAAGGTGGATGCGGTGACCAGCAGGCCCCGGCGTTGTTCTCTCTCGTCCATGCTCACTTCTTTCTCGTCCTTGCCATTGTCAGCACCACCACACCCAGGAGAATCACCGCCATCGCCAGCAGGTCGCGCCAGCCGAAGCGCTCGCCGTTGAGCAGCGCGCCCAGCAGCACCGCGATCACCGGATTGACGTACGCATAGCTGCCGGCCAGCGCCGGCCGCACGTTCTGCAGCAGCCAGACGTAGGCGGTGAACGCAACGATGGAACCGAACACGCACAGGTAGGCCATCGCCAGCAGGCCACCGGTATCGGGCAGCGTGGTCGGGCGCTCGCCGACCGCCAGGCCGATCAGCACCAGCAGCACGCCACCGCAGATCATCTGCCCGGCGGCGGTCATGAACGGGCCCGGCAGGTCCAGGCCGCGCGCCCACACCGAACCGAAGGCCCAGCCGATCGGCGCGATCAGCAGCAGCACCAGCCCGGTCGGCGAGGCCGTCAGGCTGCTGCCGGCGTTGAGCCAGACTACGCCGAGGAAGCCGATGGCGATGCCCAGCCACTCACCGCGGCTGGCATGCTGCCCGCGCAGCGCCGAGAACAGCGCCATCCACAGCGGCACCGAGGCCACCGCTGTCGCGGCCAGGCCCGAGGACACCTCACGCTCGGCCAGCACCACCATGCCGTTGCCCAGCACCAGCATGGTCACGCCCATCACCACCAGGTTGCGCCACTGCCGCAGGGTCGGGTTCGGCATCTTCCAGAACAGGCGCAAGGCCAGGAACATCAGGCCACCGGCAATGATGAACCGGCTGCCGGAAACCATCGTCAGCGGCAGCGCGCCGCCGTGCAGGGCCTTGGCGATGCCCAGGTAGGTCGAGCCCCAGACCACGTAGACCAGCAGCAATGCCAGCGCGACAAGGCCACCCCGGGGGGCAGCCGCAAAGGGAACAGGGGAAGCCGACATGACGCACCAGCGGGCGGGGGAAAACGGATTCTAGAGCGTTCGGCTGACGGAAATAACCCCGGTTCCGGGCACGCTGATTTGCACCTACAAAGGCGCCGGGTTTTCCCTCGACAGGGTTGAGACAAACCCCGACGTCTGTTGCGCCGCCAGGCGGGTGGCAGTGTCATCCAAGCTGACGTATCGCACCCCGCCGAACACAAGTGAGATGCCGATCAAGGAAAGGATTGCTCCGATCACTGAGAACGGACTTGCCCAGCAGGTGTTGGGCCAATGACCTGAACAGGAGAACCACCATGACCTGCATACCGCCTCCACTCGCAATGCCGGTGGGAGTTGCTGGTGCTTCATTGCTGTGCTCACCCATTGAACCGGTCCTGATTGCCGTTGCAATCGTCATTGCCGTCCTGCCCATCTGAGGAGCATCCCGTGGAACCGAAAGCACTACCCAAGCAGGCCAGATCGGTAGGGATGCACGGTTCGTGCATCTTGATTGAGACAACCGGAGCAGGCTGCGCAGCTGTCGGCATCGTTGTCGGCATTCTCATCAACCGGGGCATCCATCCGAAGTGATATCCCACTCGGGTGGGTCGGATCATCCGACCCACCCTCCGGAGACAATATGAAAGATCCAGCTCGAATGTTGGAACTCGCGGATGACCCTGCAGAACTGTCTGCACTGACGGAGATATTCGGAAGGAGATCGTCGCTCTTGGGCGTGCTTGAGGCCACTGGACGTGCGGCACGTATTCGCCAATGGGGATCGCAGATCAATGGAAGTGGGGACACCTCGACAAACCGTCAATCCATGCTTTCGATATGCCGTGAGTTCGATCAGGTAATCCTGCGCGACTTCTTCCACGATGAGTGCCGGAGCCACATGGGCAGTCCACTGTATGCGACGCCGGGGAAATTCTTCGTCAAGCCGCCACTGGCGGGAATGGTCATATACAAGGACGAGTTCGTGGACGTGCACTACATGCAGAGCTCGCCACTTCAGGCAGCTGCAGCATTCCAGGCCGGTGTCGAAACCGGAATCACCATCAACGGCACGGACTCACTGGTGTTCTTCACGGATACGCCCGGCGTCGAGTATCAGGTATACCCGGTCCACACCGGTGACGAATCCGACCCGCGGCTGGGCCCGCCTAGTCGAGGGCAGTCGGCTTCTGGTGACCATCTGTTCCTTGAGGGCGGCAGGCAGGGAATGCACCTTCTACATGGCTCCAGTCCGACGTCGATGATTGTCTGCCTCTCGTCCAGATCGAGGTCCGAGGTCACTCAGCACTTCTCCCTGCAGTCCGGAAAGCTCGTCGGCTGCACGGCGACAAGCGTAACCGACTCCCGGCTCCAGATCATCGCGACAGCATTGTCCTACCTGCGGGGGAGCGACAACACCGGAGCCTTGCTGGACATGTCGCGCCATCCGACGACATTCGTTCGCTGGAACGCGCTGAGATCGCTCTACCGCGTTGACCCGGCAGCGGCATCCGAGCGACTGAAGGAAATGAGGGAGAACGATGTGAACGAAGAGATCAGGAAGCTTGCGACCCGCTCACTGGAACAAGGATGAGCAACCATGCCAATCCGCATTGAAGACACGTCCCAGGATTCGATCGGCCTGATGGAACTCGTGGACTACCTACACGATTCGGCGTTCGATCCCCGCGACCAGGAGTCGATGATCTCAGTGGCCCCCGTGCTGAGGAAGCTGGGCAACAACCAGACATTCCTGAGCGAGATCATCTGCAAGGAACTCAAGGATTCGAAGAGCATTCAGGTCGATAACGACTACACACCCCAGGTCCTGATGCTCCATGCCCCACAGGTCTCGGGCCAGAGCTACTTCATCCGCGCATGCTTCTGGCCTGGCCATGAGGACGAGATCCTTGCTGCAAGCGGGCACAGCACGTTTTTCTATGGCATTCCGCACGACCACAACTTCAATTTCCTGACCATCGGATATCAGGGACCGGGGTACATAAGTGACTACTTCGAGTACGACTACGCGTCTGTTTGCGGAATTCCCGGAGAAAGTGTCGATCTCAGGTTCATGGAACGATCCCAGCTCAACAAGGGAAGCATGCTGCTGTACAGGGCATTCCAGGATGTCCACCAACAAATGGCACCAGAAAGCTTCTCGGTAAGCATCAACATCATGGAGCACTCACTGAGAAGTGTAACCATGGACCAGTACGAGTTCGAACCTGGAACCGGCACGATTTCGCAGATCATCAACCGCTCCAGCGCTGCGGCCATTTTCATGATCGCGGCTGCGACGGAAGATGGGGATTCGCAGCAACTGCTTCGCGATATTTTCAGGAGCCACCCGATGGACCGAGTGCGCATGGCTGCACTGGAAGCCCTGATTGCGAACTCGCCAACCCCCGAAGCCGCCCTTCAGTTGACCACCATGGTCCAGTCCAGGCACAGCCTGTTCATGCGATCCAGAGCCCGCCAATTGGCTGACGGTTTTGAAGAGAGGTCCCGCCATGCTTCTCGCTGAGCAGGTCTGCAAGCGGTTTGGCGAGAGGGTCGTGCTGCGGGACCTCGATCTTTGCGTACCTCCAGGGGAGATCGTTGGCATCATCGGTGCCAATGGCGTTGGCAAGACGACGCTCTTCCGTATCCTCTGCCATCTCATTCCTGCCGATTCCGGAACCGTAGCTTTTGGAACCGAAGCCGACACCGCCAGCGTACCGTACGTGGATATTGGCTATCTGCCCGAATCGCGCAGTCTCTTCTCCGAAGTCACCGTTGGAAGGACACTGGAGTTCTGGGCGCGACTGAGAGGGATGTCAGGAAAGCAGGCGGTGAAGGCACGCGATGTATGGCTTGAAGAAATAGGGCTGCTGGCGCGCGCCTCAAATCGAGTATCCAGCCTCTCCAAGGGCAACCTGCAGAAGCTGCAGCTCGCCGCCTGCATGCTTCACGACCCGGGCGTCCTGATCCTTGATGAGCCGTTCTCGGGACTGGACCCTGTAAACCAGATTGCCGTTGCCGACCTCATCAATCGTGCAGCACGCCAAGGCACAGCCGTTGTGCTTTCCGCCCACCACATTGAGTTGCTTCAGCGCCTCGCCAGAAGGATTCTCATGCTGAGGGATGGACAGCTTCATCCCGCCACGTCGCAGGACCTTCACCCTACCCGCATCGTGGCGCTCTCTCATCCTCTGCATTGCGAGTCCTCCCCGCATGACCTTCGACCGGAGAAAAGCTTATGCGAGTGAGCCCGTTCTTCATGATCAGCCTGTTCGAATTCAGAAGGCACCTGGACATTCGTGGCGAAGTCGCAGGTCTTCTATTGCTCGCAGTGATCGCATTGGTGAAGTTGGGTGGAGACGCCATTCTTGCTCGGGAATCTGCAGCCGTCGTCCACTTGGATGCGCGAGGCACTCCAGTAGCGGGCCTGAGCGAGGGGCGCTTCCACTTCAGTGACGCGCTGGGAGATGGGGTCTCAGGCGATCCACCAATTCTGTCCTCGGTGGCCGGAGACTATATTCTCCACACCGAGCAGCCGCCGGGCTGGCTTGGGGAACTGCAACGCAGCCTGGACACGCTCCACCGTCAACATTCTCTATCACTGCTCGGTGTAACCCGTGACCAGCTTCGGAAGGTGGACTCACCTGTCTCGCTACGCGTCATTGACTCTCAGGGCACCGCGGTCTTCGCGGACACATCCTTGACCGCTGTTTCAATCGCAATGGTGGTACTGACGACACTCGCCATACTTGGCTGCCTTGGCATGATTTTTCAGGGCCTGCTGGGAGAGCGCTTTGGTCATGCTACAGAAATGATCCTGAGTGCAGCGCCACCTGGGCTCTGGCTCGACTGCAAAGTTGCCGCGTCCATCCTTCATGGATTGAAGACGGTGGCAGTGTATGGGGTCTACGGTGCAATCGGTTGGACGCTGATGTCCGGTTCGGCGAGTGGGGATGCAACCTTTGCCGAAGGCAGTTGGAAGGTGATGCTCGGCCTGCTCGTGTTCTGCCTTCTGGGGCTCATGCTGTGGAACTGGTTTTTCGCCGCGTGCGCTACCGCGATTCGATCACCGCATTCAGCTTTCCGCAACACGCTCCCGGCTTTCCCACTGACGATGATCATGATTGGATTTGCTGGCCTGCGGACGCCCGACGGTGCATTCATGCACGTAATGTCCCTTTTTCCTTTCACGTCAATGGCTGCAATGCCGGTTCGGCTTCTGTACGTGAATGTGCCGATCTGGGAGATCGCGCTGTCCCTGTCGCTTCTGGCCTTCACGGCAGCACTTTTGCGGAAGTGGGCCCGCAGCAACTTCAGGACTGCCATCGTTTCCCCGGTTGAACCAACGCATACATCGTCTGATTGAGGCTGCCGAGAAGGGCTGCAACGGCTCTCCTTACGACGTATTAGCTATGGTCCCTGCCCCCCTGCGCTGTCACCCTGTGCGGTCCCATGCCCTGCCCCGCCCCTCCGGCACCCGGCGTTGACGTGGGATGCAGTACCTAGGAGGCTGGCCGTCAGCGCCCCGCGCGCGGCTGGCACCGATCTTTCCCGCACGGAAGCGCCGCATCGAGGATTCCCACCCGGATGAGCACCACGTCCCAATCCGCTGTCACCCGCACCGACGGCGCCGCGCTGCGCCGGTCGATCTCCAATACCCTCAAAGGCTCCGCCGGCAACCTGGTGGAGTGGTATGACGTCTACGTGTACTCGGTGTTCGCCGTGTACTTCGAATCGCAGTTCTTCTCGCCGGACGACAAGAACTCCACGATGTACGTGTGGGCGATCTTCGCCGCCACGTTCCTGATGCGCCCGATCGGTGCCTGGTTCTTCGGCCGCTTCGCCGACCGCCACGGCCGTCGGTTGGCGCTGACTGTCTCGGTCACGCTGATGGCGCTGTGCTCGTTCCTGATCGCCATCACCCCCACCGCCGCCAGCATCGGCATCTGGGCCGCAGTCATCCTGTTGTTCGCGCGCCTGCTGCAGGGCTTCGCCACCGGCGGCGAGTACGGCGCCAGCGCCACCTACATGTCAGAGGCCGCCATTCCCGGCCGTCGCGGCTTCCTGTCCTCCTTCCACTACGTCACCCTGGTCGGCGGCCATGTGCTGGCCCAGCTGACCCTGCTGCTGATGCTGACCTTCTGGGGCAAGCCGGAGATCTCCGAGTGGGGCTGGCGCATCGCCTTCGGCATCGGTGGCATCGCCGCGGTGGTGGTGTTCTGGCTGCGCCGCGGCATGGACGAATCGCTGTCGGAGTCGTCGATCGAAGCTGCGCGCGAGGGCAAGGCGCAGAAATCCGGCTCGATGTACGAGCTGTTCGTGCACCAGTGGCGGCCGCTGCTGCTGTGCTTCCTGATCACCGCCGGTGGCACCGTGGCCTTCTACACCTACTCGGTGAACGGCCCGAAAATGATCCAGAGCGCATTCGCGGGCAACGACCCGATGACCGGCACCCTGATCAACCTGGGCGTGCTGGCGTTCCTGATGGTGCTGCAGCCGGTCGGCGGCTGGCTGTCGGACATCATCGGCCGCAAGACCCTGCTGGTGTTCTTCGGTGTGGGCGGCGTGCTGTACAGCTGGTACCTGATCACCCAGCTGCCGCACCAGCACGACGCCACGCTGGCGTTCCTGACCCTGGCACTGGCCTTCGTCATCCTCACCGGCTACACCTCGATCAATGCCGTGGTGAAGGCCGAGCTGTTCCCCACCCACGTGCGTGCGCTGGGCGTAGGCCTGGGTTACGCGCTGGCCAACTCGCTGTTCGGCGGCACCGCCCCGCTGCTGTACCAGGGCGCGCTAAAGACAGGCCACGTCGACTGGTTCGCCATCTACGTGACCGCAACGATCGCGGTATCGTTGTTGGTCTATGTGTTCTTCCTCACCAACAAGGGCCCCAACTGGCTCGACGGCACCCGCAAGTAAGCGCGTTGCCCTGGTCGCGGCCACCGGTGCACTGCCGGTGGCCGCTGCGTCTCCCGCCACGTCACTGATGTGGATCGCGGCGACGCTGGCCGCAGCCACGGCACTGGCCTGGCTGCTGCGCCGCCCCAGCGCACAGGTCGCGTGGCCACGCACCGGGTTCGGGGTCGCCCTTCTGGTGTTCTGCGCCGCGCTGGCGCTGCAGCTGGCGGTGGACCTGGGCAGCGGCCACAGCTCGCTGCAACTGCGCCTGCATCGCGGCATCAATGCAGGGTCGCCGGTTGGCCTGCGCACGATGGTGGCGTGCTATCTGGCAGCGCTCGCTGCCGCCGGCTGGGGCGCGTGGAGGCTGCTGCGCCGGCGCAGGTAGTGCCGGCCGCTGGACGGCAATCAGCAATCAGCAATCGGTAGAGTCGACTGTTAGTCGACTGCTCTCTCTGTCGGCACCGAAAAACCCGAGCTGCGCGCGATAGTCGACTGGCAGTCGACTCTACCCCCGGCGAAATGACATGACACCCCGCCGGTCCCGAGCCTCAGCGGCGGGCCGCTTCGCTCTTGTCGCGCGCGCCGCGGAACTCCGATTCCTTCTCCCACGTCGGCCAGCGGCGGCTGTTGGCCAGCTCGGCACCCAGGTCGTAGACCAGCAGAGTGTCAGCCGCGTGGCCGCTCGGATCCCAGCTCGGGGTCCAGGCATCGCAGGCCTGGTGGTAGCAGTCGGCGAAATACTTCTCGCGCAGCGCGCGGCCGGCTTCAACGCCGCCGTCCAGCTTGTCCAGGCCCGGGCCGATGGTGATCGCCGGCACGCCCAGGCGGGCAAAGGCGAAGTGGTCGGCGCGGTAGAAGAAGCCGGCCTCCAGGTTCGGGTCCGGGCTGTAGCTGCGACCGCGGGCCTTGGCCACGCGTTCCAGGTCGCCTTCCAGCGACACCCGGCCCTTGCCCCACGAAGCGATGTCGCGGGTCGCGCCATCCGGGCTGAACATCTCGATGTTCAGCACTGCAGCGGTCTTGTCCAGCGGCGCCAGCGGATGCGCGGCGTAGTAGCTGGCGCCCAGCAGGCCCTTCTCTTCGGCGGTGAGGGCGACGAAGTACAGCGTGCGCTGCGGCTGCGGGCCGGCGGCGAACACGCGGCCCAGTTCCAACACCGTGGCCACGCCGGTGGCGTTGTCGATCGCACCACGGCGGATGCGGTCGCCCTTGGCGTCGGCTTGGCCGATACCGAACGCATCCCAGTGCGCGGAGAAGATCACGGCCTCGTCGGCGTGTTCACCACCGGGCAGCTTGGCCACCACGTTGCGGGTCACCACCTGCTCGCGCTTGAGCGCGAAATCCACGCTCAGCTTCGCGTTGTCCAGTGCCACCGGGCGGAAGTCGGCACGCATCGCCTTGCGCTTCTCGGCATCGAAGTCGAGGCCGGCGTCGGCGAAGATCGCCTCGGCAAGTTCGCGCTGCATCCAGCCACGCAGCGGCGTGTGCTGCGCCATCGCCTCGGCCTGGCCGCGTTCGATGTCGAACAGCGGCGAGGTGCCCGAGCTCTTCACCGTGGCCCAGCCATAGGCGGCCGGCGCGGTTTCGTGCACGATCAGCACGCCTTCGGCACCACGGCGCGCGGCTTCCTCGAACTTGTAGGTCCAGCGTCCGTAATAGGTCACCGCCTTGCCATCGAACGCGCCCGGTGCATCGGCCTCGAAATCGGCGTCGTTGATCAGCACCACAGCGATCTTGCCGTGCAGGTCCACGTCCTTGTAGTCGTTCCAGTGGCGTTCCGGTGCGTCGATGCCATAGCCGACGAACACCAGTGGCGCGTCCTTGATCTGCACGCGCTTGCGCGGCTGCAGGCTCTGCAGGGTCACGTCCACGCCGTTGGCCAGCGCGCGCTTGCCCTGCTTCAGCGACAGGCTGGCCTTGGCCGGCCCGTCCAGCTGCGCGCGCACCAGCGGCACCGGCTGCACCCAGCTGCCATCCACGCCACCCGGCTGCAGGCCGTAGCTGCGGAACTGCTCGATCAGGTACTGCACCGTGCGCTCTTCGCCCTCGGTGGCCGGCGCGCGACCCTCGAATTCATCCGACGCCAGCACACGCACGTGGCGCGACAGAGCCTGCGGATCGATGCCGCCACCCGGGAGGTCGTTGGCCGCATGGGCCAGGCCACCGACGAACAGGCAGGACGACAGCAGCAACACGCGCATCGGATTCACGGCAGTACCACGGCTAGCTTGGAAGTCACCAGAGTGTAACGTGGTCGTGACATCACGGCGCAGCCTGGGCCCACGTCATCCACGCATGGCGTGGGTCTACCTGCTGATGCGGTCCAGCCAGCAGGCCAGGCCCTGCGCGTTGAGTTCGATGTCCATCGCCAGAACAGCGATCACCGCCGCATCGTCCAGCGCACAGCCATGCAGCTGTGCACGTTCCAGGTACAGCGCCTGCAGCGCGGCCAGCAGGCAGCGGTGGCGGTCCGGCCGGCCATCGCACTGGCGGCCGATGGTGGCCATCGCATCGATCTGTTCGAACAGGTCGTTGGCCAGTTTCTGCACCTGTTCCACACGTCCGTAGTGGGTCAGGTACATCGCCTGCGGGCCATAGCCCAGCATGTGCTGGATCGAGGCCTTCATCGCCTCCGGATCGAACTGCACCGGCGACGAGGTCGGGAAGATGAAGGCCCCCTGCGTGCTGTCCAGCTCGCGGTAGGAAATGCCGAAGGTATCGCCGGTGAACCAGCTGCGGCTGCGTGCATCCCACACGCAGTAATGGTGCAGTGCGTGGCCCGGGGTGTGCAGCAGCACCAGCTCGCGGCCGGCCAGGTCGATACGGTGGCCGTCCTCGGCCACCACCACACGATGTTCGGGAATGGCCTCGATACGACCATAGCTGCGCGCGATTTCCTCGGCACCGTACACCGCCGTGGCACCGGCAATCAGCCGGGTCGGGTCGATCATGTGCGGCGCACCGCGCGGGTGCAGCACTGCCTTTGCGTTGGGCAGCTGCTGCATCAGCAGGCCGGCGCCGCCGGCGTGGTCCAGGTGCACGTGCGTGAGCAGCAGCCAGTCCACCGCGTCAACGGCCAGACCCGCGTTGGCCAGCGCCTGCAGCATCGCCGGCACCGACAGGCCGGTGCCACAGTCGACGAACGCGGCGCGGTCGTTTTCAACGATCAGATAGGCCGCGTCGAAGTCGGGACGCTGGAAGCCGGTATCGATGGTGTGGATGCTGGGGTCGGCGATCATCGGCACGCACCTGGCAGGATCGGGAACAGACGCCCATGGTAGGCGCGCGGGCGGTCCGGGTTCGATGCGGCTTTGGTCGGGTGGTGCCGGGTTGTGGCCGGGTAGAGTCGACTGTCAGTCGACTGTCGCGCGCAGCGCGGGCTTCCAGAAGAGCAGTCGACTCACAGTCGACTCTACCAAGGGCAAGCGCAGGCAAGCGCAGGCAAGCGCAGGCCAACCAACCGCAGGTCCAGCGGGTGCGCAAGGGCCAGGTTCAGCGCAATGCGAACCGCGGCCGCAGCAGCAGGGCCAGCACCAGCACCGCCAGGAATGCGCCGTAGGCGTACAGCACCGCCAGTACCTGCGGCCAGATCGGGCCGGCGCCGGGCTGTGCCATGCCAAGTCGATACCCCCACAGCATCGAGGCGATGCTCAGGGCGAAGGCCAGCAGCAGGGTGGAGCCATCGAACAGGCGCCGCCGCGGGGTGCGCGGCTGGCGCGGGAACAGCCAGTACAGGCTGCCCAGCAGCAGGAACCAGGGCAGGAACAGCAGCAGCGACAACCAGGCCATCGCAGACTCCACGTCATCGCGCCGGAGGCGCGCGGACATCATGCCATGACCTTCGTTCGCGGGTAGGGCCGGCCGCTGGCCGGCATTTCCTATGCAGTGCCGTGGTAGTGCCGGCCGCTGGCCGGCGTTTTCCTATGCAGTTGCCGTGGTAGGGCCGGCCGCTGGCCGGCGTTTCCTATGCAGTTGCCGGCCAGCGGCCGGCACTACCCTTACGCTTCGCGCAGCATGGCCAGGGCCGCCAGCACGGCGTCCACTTCGGCGTCCAGCTTGAACAGTTCGCTCTGCAGCTGGTCACCCTGCTCCGCCTGCTTGATCACGGCGATCAGCTGCCCCGCATCGCGCGGCGAATCGAAGCCCTCGCTCTGGATCAGCAGCGTGCCGTCACCGGCGGTCAGCTTGAAGTAGAAACGGCCGTCCTTCTCGCGGTACTGCTTGAACTGCGGCGGTGCCACGCGGGCCACGCCGGCGTCCTCGCTGGCGATATCGCCTGCGGTGGACAGGTCACGCAGGCCCACGGCGTGGCGCAGCTCGTCCAGCAGCGGTGCCGCCAGCTGCTCGCGCAGCTGCTGGCCACGGCGCTTGAGCAGCGCCTCGATCTTCTCCGGCTCGGCCATCAGCGCGTTGTAGCGTTCGCGCAACGGCGACAGCTCGCTGTCGATGCGCTCGAACAGCTGCTGCTTGGCGTCACCCCAGCTGATGCCGGCGGCGAACGCCCTGGCGAATTCGGCGGTCTGTTCCGGGGTGGCGAAGGCCTGGTACATCTGGAACAGCGCAGAGCCCTCGGTGTCCTTCGGCTCGCCAGGTGCGCGCGAGTCGGTCAGGATCGAGAACACCAGCTTCTTCAGCTCCTCGCGCGGCACGAACAGCGGAATGGTGTTGTGGTAGCTCTTGCTCATCTTGCGGCCATCCAGGCCCGCCAGCGTCGCCACCTGCTCGTCGATCACCACGTCCGGCAGCGGGAAGTACTCCTTGCCATACACGTGGTTGAAGCGCTGGGCGAAGTCGCGCGCCATCTCGATGTGCTGGATCTGGTCACGGCCCACCGGTACCTGGTTGGCCTTGAAGATCAGGATGTCGGCGGCCATCAGCACCGGATACATGAACAGGCCGGCGCTGACGCCTGCGTCCTCGTCCACGCCTTCCTCACGGTTCTTGTCCACCGCCGCCTTGTAGGCGTGCGCGCGGTTGAGGATGCCCTTGCTGGCGATGGCGGTCAGGAACCACATCAGCTCGGTGGTCTCGCGGATGTCGCTCTGGCGGTAGAACCACACGTGTTCCGGGTCCAGGCCACAGGCCAGCCAGCTGGCCGCGATCTCCAGGGTCGCGCGCTGGGTGCGCTGCGGGTCCTGGGACTTGATCAGGCTGTGCAGGTCGGCCAGGAAGAAGAAGCTCTCGATCCCCGGCGCGCGGCTGGCCGCGATGGCCGGACGGATGGCGCCAACGTAGTTGCCCAGGTGGGGCGTGCCGGAGGGGGTGATGCCGGTAAGGACTCGGGTGGTCATGACTGCGTGGGGTAACCTTCGATGAACGGGGCCAGTTTACCTTGCACGCCACCAACCCCGTCAGGGCCTGCGGCGCGTTCATTCACGCAACCCCGCTGGAGACGCCCGATGAAACGCCTGCTGCCCCTGCTGTTGATCCTGCCCCTGGCCGGCTTCCGCCCCGCCCCGATGCCGCCGCCGGCCTACGAGGGCGGCCCCGTGCGCATGTCTCTGGTCGACCGCGACCGCGGCACCGAACTGCGCAGCTACCCTGCCGAGGGCCAGCGCTGGGTGGCCGGCGAGCGCGGCCACCGCTACGCCGTGCGCCTGTACAACGACAGCCCGCGCCGGGTGCTGGTGGTGCTGTCGGTGGACGGCGTCAACGCCATCTCCGGCGAGGATGCCGATCCGTCGCAGACCGGCTACGTGCTCAACCCCGGCCAGCGCGCCGACATCACCGGCTGGCGCAAGAGCCAGGATGAAGTGGCGCAGTTCGTGTTCAGCAGCCCCAGCGGCAGCTATGCCAGCCGCACCGGTCGCCCGGACAACATCGGCGTGGTCGGCGTGGCGGTGTTCGAGGAAGCGCGCCGCTGGCGTCCGGATCCGATCCTGCGCCGCAGCCTGCCGCTGCCGGCACCGGCCCCGACGGCCGAAGCGGCGGCCGATGCCAGCGCCAGCAACAGCCGCATCGAGGGCTATGCCAGCAAGTCACAGGCCCCTGCGCTGGGCACCGGCCACGGCGCACGCGAGCAGTCGTCGGTACGCGATACCGACTTCGAACGCGCCAGCCGCAGCCCGGCGCAGGTTCTGCAGCTGCGCTACGACAGCGCCCGCAATCTGCGCGCGCGCGGCATCCTGGTCGATACGCCGCCGTCGCGCCTGCCGCGCGAACCGCAGGCGTTCCCCAACCGCTATGTGCCGGACCCGCCGGCGCGTTGATCGGCCGCCCGGACGGCACAACGCCCGCAACCTCTCGGTGCGGGCGTTGTGCCGTGGGGGGAAAACCGTAGCGCTTACTTGTAGTCCGGGTAGTCCTTGCTCACGGCATCCTGGAACTCACGGACTTCCTTCTCAGCGCGGTCCTTGGCCCAGCCATAACGTTCCTGCAGGCGGCCGGCCAGATACTCGGCATTGCCTTCAGCCACATCGAAGTCGTCGTTGGTCAGATCGCCCCACTTGGCCTGGGCCTTGCCCTTCAGCTGCGACCACTTGCCGGAAATGATGTCTTTGTTCATTGCTGGGAGTCCTTGGTTGCAACGGCGTTCTTACCGTGGCTACAGCTTCGCGCAGCGGCTGTTGAGCGCCGGTCAACCGACCATGAAAGCACTGCTCACCTGCTTGAATGGTTCACTACGCTTCGACACGTACGCTGCAGAAAAACGCGCAAGAAAAAAGGCCGGGGAGGTCCCCCCGGCCTTTTTGCTTTCCGTCCACTTCAGGCTCAACGGCCCTTGGCGGCATCCTCAACCTTTTCGCCAGCCTTCTGCACGTCCTTGCCGGCACCGGCAACGGTGTTGCAACCGGCCAGCAGGGCCACCGAGAACATCGACAACAGCATCAGGGCAACTACGCGCTTCATGGGCTTCTCCTTGGGTTCGCCGCTATACCGCTTCATTCGCGGATGGGGTTCGGTCGCTCGGCGGAAGGAGCCAATGCCACTGCCGCCGCGTGATGTGCAATCTGGCGGCAGGGGCGTGGAGCGCGTGTGAACGGATCATCGATCCGTTCAGGCGGAGAGCTCAGTCGCGCATCAGGGTGGACTTGCCGAACAGGCTTTCGACCAGGTCCACGGCCAGTTCGGCGGTGGCATTCTGCTTGTCCAGCAAGGGGTTGAGCTCGACGATGTCCAGCGAACCCATGCGCCCGGTGTCGGCAATCATCTCCATCACCAGCTGCGCCTCGCGGTAGTTCACCCCGCCCGGCACGGTGGTGCCGACGCCCGGTGCGATGCTCGGGTCGAGGAAATCCACATCGAAGCTGACATGCAGGTGGGTGTTCTCGTCGATGCCCGCCAGTGCTGCCTCGACCGCGCGCTTCATGCCGTTCTCGTCGATGTAGCGCATGTCGTAGACATCCACCTTGTGGGTCTTGATCAGGCGCTTCTCTTCCGGGTCCACCGAACGGATGCCGATCTGGTGCACCTGGATGGGGGTGATCGCCGGTGCGCTGCCGCCGAGGTGGGTCAGCGCCTTCGGGCCGAGGCCGCACAGGCAGGCCACCGGCATGCCGTGGATGTTGCCCGATGGAGTGACATCGCTGGTGTTGAAGTCCGAATGCGCATCCAGCCACAGCACGCGCAGGGTCTTGCCCTGCTCGCGGCACCAGCGCGCCACGGCGGTGATCGAACCGATGCCCAGGCAGTGGTCGCCGCCGAGCATGATCGGCATGCGCCCGGCCTGCAGCTCGGCATAGCTGGCTTCCATCAGCGCATGGTTCCACGCCACGACTTCATCCAGGTGGCGGTAGCCTTCCACCGGCGCGGTCCACGGATTGCGCGGACCATCCAGGTTGCCCTGGTCGCGCACATCCACGCCGCGCGCCTCGAGCGCTTCCGGCAGCCCAGCCACGCGCAGCGCTTCCGGCCCCAGCCGTGCACCGCGATGGCCCGCACCCACATCGGTGGGAACGCCAATCAGCGATACGGAAATGGGATGGGCCATGGGTGCCTCCTGCGGGGGAAAAAGAAGCACAGTCTAGCCAGAGCTGTGTGACACCACTCGCGGCGGTGCAGCAGGGCCATTGCATGGCATGATGCCGCGCGGTCCCGACCACCTTTCATGGAAGATTGCGATGTCGCCCTTCATCAACACCGCCTGGCCACGCTTCTTCATGGGCGCGCTGCCCATCGCCGCTTTTGCGGTTCTGTTGAGCAGCTCGATCGATGCATCGCCGTACCGCTGGCTGATGCAGGCGACGCTCCTGCTGGTGCCGCTCTCGACCCTGGTATTCCTCGGGTTGGGTTGGCAGCGTCTGCGCAAAGCACACGCCGAACACCCGATTCTGAAAAGCGAGCTGCCCCGTGTGGCGACGGCATTGATCGGCAACGTGAAGCTGGCGGCGCTATGGTTCGGCCTGACCTTCGTTGGCATGTTCACCCTGATGCTGGCGTGGGTGTTGCTGTATAAGTCCTGCGGCTGAAGCCTGCCCCAACCCGCTGCGCGCTCAGCGTCCGCGGCGGCGAACCGGCGTCAGGCTCTGCACCTGGCCGTTGTTGCGCATCATGCACAGGAAGCGGCCGTCGGGATAATCGATGATCAGTTCCTGGTAATCGCTGCCCACCGGCATCTGGGTGACCAGGGCGCCCTGCGCGCCCTTGCGCACATTGCAGGCCCCCAGTGCGGTATCGCCTGACGGCGCCGGGGTGGTCACCGAAGACACATTGCGGAACACCGCGCGGCAGCCGCCATTGACCCACACCGAGTGCCGCGACAGGCCCCAGTTCTTGCCTTCCTCGCAGCGGGTGCGGCTGAGCTGGCGCACGATCTCCACATTGCCACGGGTATTCAGATCGCACGACACCTGCTGCTGGCCGGTGGATTCGCAAGTGACTTCGCGCGGTAGCGCGGCATCCCCGGTGGCAGCGTCGCCAGGGCGGGCGCTGTTTGTGGCGGGCGCGGGCGCACCACGGCTGCTGACCTGGCAGATGCCAGTGGCGCCGCCTCGGCCGGTGTAGCTGACCTGCGGCGAGCCGTCATCGTTGCGGCTGATCGACAGGGTGATGCCGCTGTTGGCATCGCGTGCTTCGAAATAGCGGTCGTTGAAACGTTTCAACGCCGTCTCGCGGCCTTGCACGTAGACCGGACCGCCTTCGTCGGCGTGCACATCGATGCCGCCCGGGCAGCTGGCGTTGAAGAACGGTACCGCGGCCATGGCTGGGACCACGAAGGCGGTGGATACCAGTGCGACGGTGAGCGACAGGGCATGGCGACGCATGTGCGGATCCCGAAGGGGCCCAGGATGGGCGTGTGGCGGCAGTATGCGGTGGAGCGCTGCGGGCTGTCCGTGAGGAATATCAATTTCCGGGTAGCGCGCGTGGGGATTCATGTCTGGTAAGGTGTTCTGGAAGCCCTGCCGGGGAAGTTAAGCCAGCTTTACTTCCTGGGCCATGAAAGGCCCTGCGACAGCAATGACGCACCAGGATTCATCGTTGGTTGCAGCCCCGCGCGAAATGTCGCTTCTGGCATTGCAATGCTCGAAACGGGCCAAACGCGATAATTCATTTTTCCTTTCAGATCACCCGATGCCATCGAAACAAACGACTGGCAGGCGGTGATTTCACGTGCGCATGATGAATCGCCACCTGCGAGGGTGGCCGGGACTTCCAAGCCCGTGTTGTCAACGATGTATACGCTTGCCAGCCGGCGTCGTCCTCCCAAGTACGGCGCCGGCTGGCAATCCGTTAGCCGATCGACGGCGGGCGGTGCGTGGGGGCCTCGTGCCCGCCGATTCGTTGACCCGGTCTTGGAAGCCACGCATCGCCCGCCACCCTCCTCGGGTGGCACCTCTGTTCCCGACGAGGATGCCCGCATGCCCAAGGCCCATCACCCGTACCTGACCGCCACCCTGGGCGAGGCTGCCCTGCGCCTGCCGCCCGAACTGGCGCAGCCGTTGGAAGCCGCTTTCGCCGCCGCCAACGAGGCCCCTGCGCCGATCAACCTGCCCGGATGCCTGCAGCGCATCCGCGCCGGTGATGCCGCCGACGGACAGCCGTGGACGGGGCCCGCCAGCACACCCGGCCAGGCCGTGGCCGCCGCACGCCGGGATCGCGCCGCAGTCGGCCTGGTGTCGTTGTTGGAGCCGTATCACGCCGCAGAGCGCGTGCGCGTGGACGGGGAAGAGAAGGACGATATCGGCGATGGCACGCGCGAAGGGCTGATGCTGGCCTGTCGGGGGCTGGCGGAGTATGTGGCGTTGCAGGTGGGCGGGGCTCAATAATGCGGAACATTGGCGTCTCCAACGCACAGATTCAACACGCCGCAACCCCGACGAACGAATCAGGCAGACCCGCTGCTGGAATGAGCACACCCTACCCAAACCTGAAACCTGTCCTCGTTGAGCTGCGGCTGGACGAAGTGGATTCGCGCGGCGGCGCTGTTGCCGAGATGATCGCCTCCACCGCGCGCCCCATGGCGCTGTCCATAAGCCCTGAACTCATGTGGTACAGCTTCGTGCTGAATGACAGAGCCATCGCCCGGATCCGTCCTGGAACGCGGGCGAATTGCACAATCTCATTCATCAATTACGAAGGTGCGAAGGAGGTGTTCACTTGTGGCACGTTGGCCGCCTTCGGAGACGGATCATCAACAAAGGGTTGATCCGCATCATCCGGTTTGATTGAACCTGTTCGCGCCGAATGCCTTGATCTGGCAACGGCAGACGCGTGAGGCATCAATGCGCAGCGTGGCACACAAGCTGCTTCGAGCCAGAATGGCCAAACGACTCCTCCTTTGCCGCGTCATTGAGTTGACTCACCGGCTTGGGACGAAAAAACCGCCGAAAGGCGGTTTTTTCATGCTTTTCCGTGCGCTTTACGTCCAGCGACGTGCCAACGCATCAAGGTCCGCACGTACGCTCATGCAGCGCTGGCATGCAGGCGCACACCCAGGGCACGAGTCACCTTCAGGATGGTCGAGAAATCAGGGCTGCGCTCGCCAGACAGGGCACGATACAGACTCTCCCGCGACAGGCCCGCCGCACGTGCGACCTTGCTCATCCCTTGGGCACGCGCGATATCGCCCAGCGCCTTGGCGATGAATGCCGAATCGCCGTCGCTTTCTTCGATGCATGCATCGAGATAGGCCGCCATTTCCTTCGGTGTATGAAGGTGTTCGGCCACATCAAATGCTTCGAGTTCAACTTTCTTCTTGATAGCCATGATGGGACAGCTCCAGTACTTCGGTATTGAGTCGTTTCGCCTACAACCAGTTCGATGCTCGCAGGGCACGCGCAAT
Source organism: Stenotrophomonas sp. YJH_SMC_19 (assembly GCF_059367915.1). Lineage (NCBI taxonomy): Bacteria > Pseudomonadati > Pseudomonadota > Gammaproteobacteria > Lysobacterales > Lysobacteraceae > Stenotrophomonas > Stenotrophomonas sp. YJH_SMC_19. The sequence continues at coordinate 59,279 of NZ_JCAFRI010000011.1, read as the reverse complement.
CTCCTTGGCCTTCTCTATATCGCGCTGTTGCGAACCCTTGTCGCCTCCGACCAGAAGAATCACCAACTGCCTGCCCCGCTGGGTGTAGTACACGCGGTAACCGGGTCCTGCATCGATACGCAATTCAGAAACGCCATCCGCCAGATAGCGGTGATCACCAGGATGGCCTTCAGCGAGCCGACCGATACGGGCCAGGATGCGAGCGCGTGCGGTTACGTCCTTGAGAGCGTCAATCCATGTCGCGAACTGACGGGTACGCTGGATCTTCATGGAGAAATGTAGCCTACTGGCTACATACTTTCAACAATCAGGTTCAACAATCAGGATCGCGCGCAGGGAAGTGCAGAGCGACGCATCACACGCCGCGAGGGAGAACAGCGGAGAAGGAAGGAGGGGGGGCGGGATCGGCGCCCGACTGGCCAACGCGCAGCCGCTGCAAAAAGAGATTGGCAGATGCCCATTGGTGCCGCTTATCCGAATCGAACGGATGACCTACTGTTTACAAGACAGTTGCTCTACCAACTGAGCTAAAGCGGCATGGGTGGATCACCGGCGGCAGCGCCGCGGTCCGGGGATTCTAGCGCAACCGCGTGCATTCCAGCGACCGGCTCTGTGCCGCCCCGCTGCGCTGCTGGGCCTGGGCCGGCTGCGTGCCTGCCGCCAGCTGCCCTTCCAGCCACCACTGGCCGGCGTCGCCGCTGGCGACAAGGCGCGGCTGGAAGCCGGCGGCCTGCACCGCCGCCATGCGCCGCTCGGCGCCTTCGCGGTTGCGGTACTGGCCCAGCGCCACGGCGTTGGCCTCCTCGCCTTGGCTGATGATGTAGTAGTCGCTCAGGCCAGCGGCGACGATGCGTTTCACGGTGGCCTGGGCTTCTTCGCGGTTGGCGGCGGCCGGCAGCATCACCCGGTAACGGGCACTGCCGCTGGCAGCGGGCTGTTCGCGCAGGCGCACCTGGCTGAGCAGCGTGCTGGCCTTGCCTTGCGCATTGGTCGCGGCGGCGCGGTCGGCGAACGGGCCCAGCGCGATGCAGCGCGGCGGTTCGGCAGCCACGGGCGGGGTTACGGGCTTTTCCGGCGCCGGGGTCGGTGCAGGCGGTGTTGCCGGCTTGGCAGCGGCAGCAACCGGCGTAGCCTCAGCCGCCTGCGGCTTGGCAATCTCCGGCTTGGCCGGGGCGGCGAGCGCCGGCGTTACAGCCACGGCCGTCTTCTCCGCCGGTTCGCGCTCCATCAACGGCGCGGTCGGCGCGGCGGCCGTGGCTTCGGCGGCCGCCGCGGCATCCACGCCACCGGGCACCCAGCGCAGCTCGGCCACGCCGGCGGGTTGCGGCGGCGGCGCAGGCTTCTGCGGTGCATCGCGCAGCAGCCACCAGCAGGCGACGCCAAGATTGAGGATGGCCAGTACGACGATCAGGGCACGGGTCAGCATGCGCGGATACTAGCCTGCGGGCTGGTGCACCGCCCAGCGGGCGAGGCCATCCAGCACCAGCGAGGGGTGGTAGTCGGCGCCAGGCAGCAACGGCATCAGCGCCGGTGCGCCGCCACCATGCACCAGCAGCGAGGGCGCAACGCCCAGCAGCGTGTGCGCCTGCTGTGCGCTGCGTTCGATCAGTGCCACGGCCGCACCATCGCAGCCGGAGGCGAGCGCGTCGGCGGTGTCGTTGGCGAATTCGCTGTAGTCACCGCCGGTAGCCGGCAGCTGCACCGCGCGGGCATGCAGTGCTTCGCGCATGGTGGTGGGCGATGCGGAAATGCGGCCACCGTGGTGCTGGCCGTCGGCGTCGAGCAGATCGATCGTCAGTGCGGTGCCTACCCCGACCACCAGCACCGGGCGCTGCGCCTTGGCCGCAGCCAGCAGGGCCAGGAAGCGGTCGACGCCGAATTTTTCGGGCTTGGCATAGGCAATGCGCACACCGGCGCATTCGGCGCTGGTACGCACCACGTGCACGTGCTCGAAGCGACGCTGCAGCTGGTCCAGCATGGCGCTGGTCAGCGACGGTGCGGCCACGCTGGCCACGAACGCGGTGGTGCCGCTGGGCAGGCTGTGCGGCGGCTGTCCGGCCATGCCTTCGGCGCCATGCGCCCAGGCCTGCACGTCACCGGCACGGTCACCCTGCAACGGCGCGAACTTGAAGCGCGAGTTGCCGAGGTCGAACAACCAATCGCTCATGCCGCCCTCACGCTGACTTCGCCGGCGTGCAGCAGGCGCTCGCGGCCATCGATGCGCACGCGCAAGGCGCCGTCATCAGCCAGGCCGAGTGCGGTGCCATGCTGCCACTGTCCTTCCAGTTCCACCCGTACTTCGCGACCGGCCAGCATGTCGAACGCGGCGTAGCGCGGCAGGAAGGGAGCGAGGCCTTCGCGATCGAATTCTTCCAGTGCCGGCAGCAGGCGCGCCAGCACGGCAGCAACCACCACGTTGCGGTCCACCGGCTTGCCGGCCAGCGTGTCCAGGTCCACCCACGGCTGGGTGATCTGCTCGGCGAAGGACGGCGGCATGTGCGTGTTGATGCCGATGCCAATCACCGCGCGCGCCGGGCCGGCGTATTCGCCACCGCCTTCTGCGAGCAGGCCGACCAGCTTGCGGCCATCGACCAGCAGGTCGTTCGGCCACTTCAGCTGCGCCTGGGTGAAGCCCAGGTCGTGCAGCGCTTCGGCCACGGCGATGCCGGCCACCAGGCTCAGCCCGGCCAGGCGACCGAGGCCACCGGAAAACAGCCGCAGCACCGAAAGGTAGACATGCGCGGCCAGCGGCGACGCCCACGTACGGCCGCGACGGCCGCGGCCGCCGGTCTGGCGCTCGGCCAGCAGGACGCTCACCCCGCGCTGGGGCGCGCTGCAACGCAGCAATTCGGCGTTGGTAGAGTCCACTGTCCAGGCGACCTGCAGGTCGTGCAGCAGGGCTTGGACGCCGACAGGCAGGCCGGCACGGATCGCATCCGGGTCCAGCAGGTCGACCGGGCGGGTCAGGCCATAGCCCTCGCCAGCGCGGCCCTCGATGTCTACACCGGCGGCTCTAAGTCCTTGAATACGCTTCCAAATGGCCGCCCGGGTCTGGCCCAGCTCACGGGCCAGGGCGTCGCCGGAGAGGCGACCGGCAGCGAGTTTGGCCAGCAATTGGCGGTCGTCCACGGCAGCTTCCACGAAGTCAGGAAGGAATTATGCGGGAAAGCCGCCAGCGGCGCCCGCCACGCTGGGTTCCGCGGGGGCTTCCAACGGGGCGCCGGGTTCGGGCTAGAATCGGGAACTCACCTTCCCTTAACGTGGATGTCGTCAATGCGCCGTTATGCCCATTGCCTGATCCTGCTGACGATGCCCTTCGCGGCGTCTGCGACGGCAGCGCTGGACGACAGCCGCGGCGCCTGCGTGTCCTCCAACGGCGATGCCGCTTCGCAGCGTGCACCGACCGCGACCGCTTCGGCCGCCACCACCAAGCCGGCACCGGTCCGCCCGGCAGCCAACACCAGCACGGGCGGCGGTGGCAGCGATGACGACGTGCTGCAGCGCATCCGCGCACCGAAGTGGCACAGCTACCTGCCGGGAATGTTCCGCTGATCAAGTCGCTGCTGCAGTGGCTGCGGCCTGCGCCGCGGCCGATCGACGATGTACTGTGGAATGAGGCCTGCCGCCGCGCCGCCTGGCTGCACGGTCTGGACGACGAACGCCGCGCGCGATTGCGCCTGCTGGCCACGCGCTTCCTGCACGAGAAGACCATTACCCCGATCAGCGAGCTGCAGCTGCATGCCGGCGATGGCGTGCTGCTGGCGGCACTGTGCTGCCTGCCGCTGCTGGAGTTCGGCAAGGTGGGTCTGGAAGGCTGGTCGCAGCTGATCGTCTACCCCGATGCATTCCGCGTACATCGCAGCCACATGGATGCGGCCGGCGTACTGCATGAGTGGGATGACGAACTGATTGGCGAGTCGTGGGACAGCGGTCCGTTGATCCTGTCGTGGGCCGATGTGCAGGCCGACCTGGCGACGCCGCACGAGGGCTACTGCGTGGCGGTGCACGAGATGGTGCACAAGCTGGATGCGCTGGATGGCGCGATGGACGGCACGCCGCCACTGCCGCGCGAGTGGCAGCGCGAGTGGGCAGCCACCTTCCAGCGTTCCTACGACGCCTTCTGCGCGCAGGTGGATGCCGGCGAGGAGACGTTGATCGACCCGTACGCGGCCGAGGCGCCGGAAGAGTTCTTCGCGGTGGCCAGCGAGTATCACTTCTCGGCACCGGATCTGCTGCAGCAGGCGTTGCCGGAGGTCGCCGCGCAGCTGCGGCGGTTCTACGGCGAGCCGCCAAAGATCGAAACACGGTAGTGCCGGCCGCTGGCCGGCAACCTGGCAATGCCACCGAAGATCATGAGGGTGCCGGCCAGCGGCCGGCACTACCGATTGCGAAGGTTTACGGCCCCGGCGGCAAACGCACTTCGAAACGGGCGCCGCCCAGTTCGCTGGAACGGCCGACGGCCAGTTCGCCGCGGTAATCCTTGATCAGGTCCTGCACGATCGACAGGCCGATGCCGTGGCCCTGCACGCGCTCGTCGCCACGCACGCCACGCTGCAGCACCTTGCCGATGTCGTCCGGGGCAATGCCCGGGCCATCGTCGTCCACCGCCAGCAGCAGGCCTGCGCGGCGCGCGTTCGGTGCAGGCAGCGGCTGCGCGGTCAGCAGCACGCGGCGGTTGGCCCATTTGAAGGCGTTTTCCAGCAGGTTGCCGAGCAGTTCCTGCAGGTCGCCCGGTTCGCCGTGGAAGCGCGCGGCCGGATCGATGTCGAACTCGCACAGCACGCCCTTGGAGGCGTAGACCTTCTCCAGGCCACGTACGATTTCCTCAGCGTTGGACTCGATCGGCAGCGGCGCGGAGAACAGCTTGTGGCCCGACGACGCAGCACGTGCCAGCTGGTACGAAACCAGGTTGTTCATGCGCTGCAGCTGCACGTCCAGCTCCTCGCGCAGCGCGCCATCGCCCGCGCCGCTGTCCATCTGCGTGCGCAGCACCGCAATGGGCGTCTTCAGGCTGTGTGCCAGGTCGGCCAGGGTATTGCGCTGACGCTCGAGGTTCTCGCGCTCGCTTTCAATGAAGGCGTTGATGCTGTCGGTCAGCGGTTCCAGCTCGCGCGGGTGGCGCTCGCTCATGCGCTCGGTCTCGCCGCGCTGCACCTTGGTCAGCTCGGTGATCACCCGACGCAGCGGACGCAGGCTCCACTGCAGGATGACGGTCTGCAGCAGCAGCAGGATCAGGCCGATGCCGCCCAGGTAGAACCAGACACGGCCGCGGAACACGCGCAGCTGCGCACCCAGCGCGCGCGAGTCTTCCATCACATAGATGGTGTACGGGAATTCGGTGGCCGGGTCGGCGTCGGCGTCCCACACCAGGCCCAGGCCATAGCGGTACACCGAGCCCTGGCTGCCGTCGATCTGGATCATCGGCAGCGGGCCTTCGAACACTTCCTGGCGTGGCGCCAGCAGGCCGCCGCCGACGGTGGGCAGCATCGGGCCTTCGGCGGACATCGAATTGCCCTTGCCGTGCGGCATCACTACCTGCAGGTACAGGCCACTGCCCGGCACGTCGAAGCGCGAATCCGGCGGCTGCTCGCGGATGTACAGCGAGCGGTCGCGGGTGAAGTCGATGCCGGCCGCGTACGCGGTGGCGTAGTTCTTCAGGCGCTCACGCAGGTTCGCCTTCGCCGTATCGGCGAAGGCGGCGTCGAGTGCGTAACCGGCCAGGGCCAGGAACGCGACCAGGCCCACGGACGCGGCAAGCATCTGGCGCGCCTGCAGGGAGCGCGGCCGCCAGCGTCGGAAGAACCACAGACGGCCGGACATCATGGTCTCGCCAGGCTGAGCCGGCTCAGCCCTCGTTGCGCGGAATCGCGAAACGGTAGCCGCGGCCGCGCACGGTCTCGATCGGCTTCAGTTCGCCATCCGGGTCCAGCTTCTTGCGCAGGCGGCCGATGAACACTTCCAGCACGTTCGAGTCGCGGTCGAAGTCCTGCTGGTAGATGTGCTCGGTGAGGTCGGCCTTGGAGACCAGTTCACCGGCGTGCATCATCAGGTACTCCAGCACCTTGTATTCGTAGCTGGTCAGGTCGACATTGCTGCCGGCCACGCTGACGGTCTGCGCAGCCAGGTCCAGGGCGACCGGGCCGCATTCCAGGGTCGGCTTGCTCCAGCCGGCAGCGCGGCGCAGCAGCGCGTTGACGCGGGCCAGCAGCTCTTCGACGTGGAACGGCTTGACCAGGTAGTCGTCGGCGCCCTGCTTCAGGCCTTCGACCTTGTCCTGCCAGCTCGAACGCGCGGTCAGGATCAGCACCGGGAACTTCTTGCCTTCGTCACGCAGGGCCTTGATCAGCTCCATGCCCGACATCTTGGGCAGGCCGAGGTCGATGATGCCGACATCGAACGGAACTTCGCGCCCCATGTAGAGGCCTTCCTCGCCGTCCTGCGCAGCATCGACGGCAAAGCCTTCGCGCTTGAGCCGGGCTGCCAGGGTCTCACGCAGCGGGGCTTCGTCTTCGACCAGAAGGATACGCATGAACTCTCCCTAGTGTCCTGGGTGTGGCCCGGAGGCCTGTGGGGTACGGGTTGATAGCGACAACTATCCCTGTTCAGGGGTTATCGCCGCGTAGTGATGACATATCCGACCGCGGCGTGCGCGGCTGTGAACGCGACGGTGCGGGGTCGTCCATGTAGCGGACCCGGCCCCGGTCGTCCATGTACTTCACCCGGTTGATGTCACGCCCATCGAACGGCACGCGCTCGGCGCCGAGGATGTGGCCGCCGGTGGTGCGCTGCACGCGGCGCACGGCATCGGACAGCGAGCGCTCGTCGCCACGGCCACCGCGCTCGCCCCGCTCCATCATCTCCGCGCGCCCCTGATCGCCACGCGGCGGCTGTTGCGCCAGCGCCGAAGACAGCGGCGCAGCCGCCAGCACCACGCAGGTGGCCAGGGCAATGCGGCGATGGAAGGGAGCGGAAGACATCGATGCGATCCTAGCCGAGCACGGCGATTCGTTCAAAAGTCGTAAATCCGGGAGCCGGGTTCGGGACCCGGCGCTTTACAAATCCTTTGCAAATTCTTGGTTTGGGGCAGTGAATCCGGTCTGAACTTTTCCGGCCCTGCGCTCGCGTCGTTCATCTAGGTGAACATTCGGGACGAATCGCCGCCCCTTGTCAAGTCAGGACCGTGACCGACGTCACGCTGCGGCGCGATCAGCTTCGCGTTCGGTGACCGCCAAGGCCTGTTCGATCAGGCTCCAGCCGGCGCCCGGGCGGTGTGCGCCCTCGCTCAGCACCTGGCGAAATGCGCGACCACCGGGCTGGCCATGGAACAGGCCGAGCAGGTGGCGGGTGATGTGCTTCAGCGCCAGGCCTTCGCCCAGCCGCGCCTCGATGTAGGGGCGCATCGCGCGCAGCAGGTCACCACGTGCCTGTGGCGGGGCGCCGGTGTGCAGCGCCTCCAGCTGATGCAGCAGATAGGGGTCGTGATAGGCCGCCCGGCCCAGCATCACGCCATCGACGTGCGCGGCCTGCGCCTGTACCGCCTCGATGCTGGCCAGGCCACCGTTGATCACCACCGGCAGTGCCGGGCGCTCCTGCTTCAGGCGGTAGGCCCAGTCGTACTTCAGCGGCGGAACCTCGCGGTTCTCCTTCGGCGACAGGCCCTTCAGCCACGCGTTGCGCGCATGCACCACCACCATCGCCGCACCAGCGGCGACCTGGCGGTCGACGAAGCTGGCAAACACGTCGTAGTCGTTGTCCTCGTCCACGCCCAGGCGGCACTTCACCGTTACCGGGATGTCGACCGCATCGACCATGGCCGCCACGCACTCGGCCACCAGTACCGGCTCGCGCATCAGGCAGGCGCCGAAACGCCCGGCCTGCACGCGGTCGGACGGGCAGCCGCAGTTGAGGTTGACCTCGTCGTATCCCCACTCGGCGGCAATGCGCGCAGCCTGCGCCAGCAGGGCAGGATCGCTGCCGCCCAGCTGCAGCGCCAGCGGCTGTTCGCTGCGGTCGAAGCCGAGCAGGCGCTCGCGGTCGCCGTGGATGACCGCGTTGGCGTGCACCATCTCCGTGTACAGGCGTGCACCCGGCGCCAGCACGCGATGGAACACGCGGCAATGGCGGTCGGTCCAGTCCATCATCGGGGCAACGGACAGGCGCAGGGAATCAGCGTAACGGGCGGTGGCGGACGTCATCGGGGTGTTGATCGTGGAGACTGGCATTGCCAGTGAGATCAATAGTTTACACCGCTCGGCTGAATGGCGGCGGCTGGCGCCCGGACAGCGCTGGGGCGCCCGGGCCCGAGGGCGGTCCGCAGGCCGGGCGGCGCCACCCCACAATGACGGGCAACCGGTCACAGTTGTCGCGATTCGTTGACGACGACGAAATATTGACGCCGTTATAGTCCGTCGCTCGCAATGGATTGGACGTGTGGAGCAGATGATGCAGCACAAGCGTTTGAGCAGGACCCTCGCCACCGCGCTGGCGGTTGCCGTACTGGCCATCGGCACGGCAACCGCAGCACCGGCTGCCACCGGGCTGAGCCCGGCCTTCACCACCTGCCGTGACAAGGCACAGGGTGCGATCGAGCAGGCCGCCTGCCTGACCTCGGAAAGCGCACGCCAGGACCAGCGCCTGAACCAGGCCTACCGCCAGCTGCAGGCAAAGCTGAGTGGCGCAAAAAAGACCAAGCTGGTGAATGCCCAGCGCGCGTGGCTGCAGTCGCGCAGCCGCGATGGCGAACTGGATACCGCGCTGTACGACGATTCGCAGCCCGGCAACCTGCAGGGCGAGCTGAACGATGTGATGCGCCTGAGCGCGCGTGCCGACCAGCTGCAGAAGTATCTGCAGCTGCTGGACTGACCCTTGAGGGGCAAACCCTCTGACTGCACAAGGATGTAAGACATGCCAACCAACATCGATACCCATGATCTCGATGCCACCTCCGGCGCCGTGTATTTCGCCGTCGGCCGTGGTACCGAAGGGGGTCCCGCCTCCTACCATCTGGCCATCGCCGGCATCACCCAGGGCGTGACCGAACCGCACTGGGGCACGGTGAACAAAGTCGCGCAGAACAGCGGTTACAGCCTGGGCGCGATCCAGGTCGACTTCGGCCAGCGCGGCGAGTGGGCGCTGGGCGCCATCGACGGCCACGCACTGAAGGCAGGCGAGACGACCTATGTCGACGCCGTGATCGATCAGGCCAGCACCTATGCCAAGGCGCACAACCTGCCCTTCACCCAGGACCACGCCGACCTGCGCCGCGACCTGCTCAGCCACGGCAATGGCCTGAGCGGGCGCAGCTCGATCCAGTTCATCGATACCAACACGCGCGACAGCATCAACGCCTGGGCCGGTTCGGCCGAGGGCAAGCAGTGGATCCACGCGAACATCGACTACCCGCAGGTGCGCAACGCCACACGGATCGGCATGGCGATGGTGGACGCACACGGCAGCGGCATCGCCGAGGAAAACCGCTTCGAAGCGATCAGCCTGATCGCCAAGACCGCCAACCAGTTGCCCAGCCAGCTGCCCAAGCTGCAGAAGGTGCTGGAAGAAGGCGGTGACTACGAGGCGCTGCGCGCGAAGGCCGGGCAGATCCGCGAGACCTACCAGTACTTCGACGCGCCCAAGGCCGGCGACATCGCCGTGCGCTACGAAAATGCCTATGCCAACAACAAGGACGCAATGGACCGCGCCCATGCCAAGGTCAGCAGCCGCGACTACTCGCCCGCTGGTGAGCACAATGATGCGGACATCAAGGTGGCGCTGGACCAGATCGGCGCACCGCGCCAGCAGGCCGGTTCGCAGACGTTGAAGGAAGGGTCCAGCGGCCGTGACGTGCTGAAGCTGGAGAGCAATCTGGTCACGTTGGGCTATGCCAGTGCTGGCGGCCAGCAGACGCTGAATCCGGACCGGCGCTTCGATGCCACCACCCGCAAGGCGGTGGAAGACTTCCAGCGCGCACACAACCTGGACCCGGTGGACGGCAAGGCCGGGCCAGCCACGCTGGCCGCGATCGACCGCGACGCGCGCGAACTCCAGGGCAACCTGGCCGCGCTGGGGCTGACCGACGCCAAGGGCCAGGCCATCGGTAGCGATGGCTATCTGGGCGGTGGCAGCCGCCATGCGATCAACGCTTTCCAGCAGCAGCATGGCCTGCCTGCGACCGGCATTGCCGATGCGGAAACCCGCCAGGCGCTGGCCAATGAAGTGCAGCAGCGTGCGCAGGCGCAGGGCAACACCCCGGAACAGCAGGCAGCGGACGAGCCTGCACGCGAGACGGTGTACCCGATGTCCGACCCGCGCAGCCCGCAGAACTGGCTGTACACCGAGACCCTGGTGCAGGTGAAGTTCGCCGAGGAAGCGCGTGGCCTGCCCTCCGGCGAGCACAGCGAGAAGCTGGCTGCTGCGCTTACCGTGGAAGCTGCACGTGCCGGCCTGTACCGGGTTGATCGCGTTGAGCTGAACCAGGATGGCTCGATGGCGCGCGCGGTGCAGGCCAATGCACTGCACGACGAAAGCGCGTTGAACCGCAATACCGCGCCGGTATCGACGGCGGACGCGATGCGCCAGAGCGTGCAGGAAAACAGCGAGCGGGCATTGCAGGTGAGCGATCAGCAGCGCGAGCAGCAGAAGATCGACCAGCAGACCCAGCAGCACGGCCCGCGGGCCATGATGGCGTAAGAGAGCGGGCCCACGGGCCTGCGAGTGCCATTGCCTTGCTCACCCCTCGTCGGCTTGAGGCCGACGAGGGCGTTGGTTGAGGTGCGTCGAGGATTGTCGCAAATGCGAGGTCTTGCGCCCCGGAGCGTGCCCACGCTTCGAGGGAGTCGGTCTCGAGGTGTAGCCGATCCGGTTTGATCGCGTCGGCGCTTTGACGACAGATAAGTCCGTCCGTAGCTTTTCCTAAGTGATCAGTACCCGCCATCCATAGGCGGTCTGCTTCTTGAAACACTGCCGCCTCAGGCGGTCAGGTCTCACGGGTGGGCGTCGCGCAGATCAATCTGTACCTTCGGCGTCACGTGCTGGTAATCGAACACCGTACCCAGAGGGCCGGCCGAGGCAAGGAACACCTGCCCACGCACGCGGTAGACCTGCGTGTCACCGGCATCGTAGCGCTGCATATCCAGCATGCGGCCGAGGAATTCGATGACCAGGTTGGCCATGCCCTGGGCGACGCATTCGCGATCACGCTCGCTGGGCGTCTCGGCGATGTCCTCGACGTTCTGCGACGATGCCGGACAGCGGAAGGCAGCGAAGCATGCCGCCGCTCTACAATCGGGCCATGGCCACCCACCGCCCGCAGTTCTTCGACCCCGCAACCGAACAGGGCGTGCTGCGCCTGTCGATCGCCGCCTCGCTGCTGCTGGCCGCCGCCGCAGTGGTATTCGGCCTGCTGGCCAATTCCTCGCTGATCATCTTCGACGGCATCTACGGCCTGATCGATGTGGTCATGACCTGGCTGTCGCTGCTGGTGGCACGCCTGATCGCGCTGTCCACCCAGACCGATGCGTTGCAGTCGAGGCTCAACCAGCGCTTCACCATGGGCTTCTGGCACCTGGAACCGATCGTGCTGGGGGTCAGCGGCACGCTGATGATCGGTGCGGCACTGTATGCCCTGGTCAATGCGGTGGATGCGTTGATGTCCGGTGGCCGCCACATCGCACTGGGCCCGGCCATCGCCTTCGCCGGGCTGTCCATCGTCGGCGAAGGCGCACTGGCCTGGTTCATCCTGCGCGCCAACCGCCGCATCGGCTCGGAGTTCATCGCACTGGATGCGAAGAACTGGGTGATCGCGGCCAGCATGTCGGCATGCTACCTGCTGGCCTTCCTCGGCGGCGTGCTGGTGCAAGGCACGTCCTGGGCCTGGGTCGGGCCGTACATCGACCCGGCCATCCTTGCCTTCGTCTGCGTGCTGGTGATGATCGCCCCGCTCGGCACCGTGCGCCGGGCGCTGGCCGGCATCCTGCTGGTCACCCCGCCGGAGCTGCAGGCGCACGTGGATGCCGTGGCACGCGCGATCGTGGCCAAGCATGGCTTCGTCGAGCACCGCAGCTACGTGGCGCAGGTGGGGCGAGGTGAGCAGATCGAGCTGTTCTTCGTGGTGCCGGAAAACGACCCACCGCGGCCGCTGGTGGAATGGGACCAGCTGCGCGACGAGATCGGCGACGCGCTGGGCGAGGCCTCGCCGGACCGCTGGCTGACCATCATGTTCACCACCGATCGCGAGTGGACGATCTAGGCCGACAGGACGATCTATCAAGTTTTTCGTACGCCCTGCAACCCAACGTACGCGGAAAGCGGGCAAAGTAGGCTCCAACGCAACACCCACCCACCGACCAGGAGCATCCCGATGTCCATCGAAAAGGTTCTGTACACCGCCCAGGCCACCTCCACCGGCGGCCGTGAAGGCCGTTCCGTCTCCTCCGACAACGTGCTGGACATCCAGCTGTCGACCCCGCGCGAGCTGGGCGGCGCCGGTGGCCCGGGCACCAACCCGGAACAGCTGTTCGCCGCCGGCTACTCGGCCTGCTTCCTGGGCGCGCTGAAGTTCGTGGCCGGCCAGGCCAAGGTCGCGCTGCCGGCCGACACCACCGTCACCGGCAAGGTCGGCATCGGCCAGATCCCGACCGGCTTCGGCATCGAAGCCGAGCTGACCATCAGCGCTCCGGGCGTACCGCGCGAGCAGCTGGAAGAGCTGGTGCAGAAGGCGCACATCGTGTGCCCGTACTCCAACGCCACCCGCGGCAACATCGACGTGACGCTGATCGTTGCCTGATGGGGTGCTGCCGGCCAGCGGCCGGCACTACCAACGTGAAGAGCAAAAAAATGGGCGGATGCCGGTCGAAACCGAACATCCGCCCATCCCACCTTCGTTGTCCCACAGGGGGGCATGAGGTTGCCGGCCAGCGGCCGGCACTACCAGGTCACTTCTCGCTCGTGATGAGCTGCACGACGCTGGAGAAATCCAGCTTGCCGCGGCCGGCCTGGTGGTTCATCGAGTACAGGTTGCGGGCTACTTCGCCCAGCGGAATCGAGGCGCCGACACTCATCGCCGCTTCCACTGCCAGGCCCATGTCCTTCAGCATCAGATCGCTGCCGAAGCCACCGCTGTAACCGCGCGAGGCCGGCGCGTTTTCCAGCACGCCCGGCCAGGGGTTGCACACTTCGGTGGCCCAGCTGCGGCCGGTGCTGACCGCCATCATCTGCGACAGCACCTTCGGGTCCAAGCCGTGCGCCACGCCGAGTGCGATGGCTTCACCGGTCACCGCCATGATCACGCCCAGCGCCATGTTGTTGCACAGCTTGGCGACCTGGCCAGCGCCGCTGGCGCCGACGTGGAAGGTGTTCTTGCCCATCGCCTGCAGCACCGGGCGTGCGCGTTCCAGCGCGTCTTCCTCGCCGCCGACGATGAAGGTCAGGGTGCCGGCCTGGGCGCCGGCGGTACCGCCGGACACCGGTGCGTCGATCATCTGCAGGCCACGTGCGGCGGCCGCTTCCGAGACCTTGCGGGCGCTGGCCGGTGCGATCGTGCTGCAGTCGATGACCAGTGCGCCGGCCGGAATCGCGGCAAGAATGCCGTCGTCGCCCAGATACACGCCTTCGACGTGGCGGCTGGCCGGCAGCATCGAGATCACCACCTCGGCATCGGTCAGGGTGTCGCGCGCCGACGACGCAGCACTGGCACCGGCGTCAACGGCGGCCTGCACCGCGGCCGGGACCAGATCGAACACGCGCACGCTGTGGCCGTTCTTGACCAGATTGGCGGCCATCGGGCCACCCATGTTGCCCAACCCGATGAATGCAATGCGGCTCATGCAAGGCTCCTTTCAACAAGGGGAGTGCCCAGGTCGGCCAGCGGATGCGCGGCATCGGCCCAGGGGGAAGCGAAGAAGGTGTCGGCCCACGCGCCGGTGGCCTCGGCCAGGGTGGCCGGGTTCCACTGCGGATTGCGGTCCTTGTCGACCAGCAACGCGCGGATGCCTTCGGCGAAATCACCGTGGGCGGCGCAGTGCAGGGCGACGATGTACTCCAGGCGATAGATCGCGGCCAGGTCCTGGCCGGCACTGCGGCGCTGCAGTTCGTACGCCAACCGTGCCGAACCGGGTGCACCGGCGGCCAGGGTCTTCTGTGCCGCCTGCAGCCAGGCATCGTCGGTCTGCAGCGTGCTGATGCGATCGATGATCGCGGGCAGGTCATCGCCCTCGCACAGCGCCTCGACCTGCGCGGCATTGGCCAGCAGCGGGCCGGTGGCGGCATCGCTGGCATGCGACTGCAGCAGATGGGTCAGGCGTTCGTGGTTGTGTGCGGAATCACTGGACCAGGCCACCTGCAGCAGCGCATCGAACACCGCGCTGCGGCGTTCTTCGGCCACGTGCACGTCGGCCAGGCCGGCGTAGATGGCGTCGCCCGGGTTGAGCAGCGCGCCGGTCAGCGCCAGGAACAGGCCGCCCTTGCCCGGTACGCGCGGCAGCAGCCAGCTGCCACCGACATCGGGGAACAGGCCGACGGTGATTTCCGGGAATGCCAGCTTGGAGCGCTCGCTGACCACGCGGTGGCTGGCGCCGGACATCAGGCCGATGCCGCCGCCCATCACGATGCCATGGCCCCAGCACAGGATCGGCTTGGCGTAGGTGTGGATGAGATGATCGACGCGGTATTCGACGTCGAAGAACTCGGCGGCGTAGTCGTTCTCGCGGATGTCGCTGCAGCCGGCCTCGCGGAAGGCGACCATGCTCTTGTACAGGCTGTGCAGGTCGCCGCCGGCGCAGAACGCCTTCTCACCGGCACCCTGCAGCACCACCATGGCGATGCCGTCGTCATCGGCCCAGGCCTTCAGCTGCTTCAGCAGCAGGTGCGCCATCGGCAGCGAGAAACCATTGAGCGTGCGCGGCGCGTTGAGCGTGGCGATGCCGATGCGCGTGCCGTTGCCGGCCACGCGCTCCTCGAACAGCACCGGTGCGTCGTCGGCAGCGGTGTCGATGCTCATGCGTTCTTCCACTGCGCGGTGCGCTTTTCCAGGAAGGCGGTCACGCCCTCGACCTGGTCGGCGGTGTCGAACAGGTCGACGAAGGCTTCACGCTCGGCCACCAGCGCCGAGGCGTGGGTGCCGGTGCGGGTGGACTGCACCAGGGTCTTGCAGGCGGCGATGCTGGTCGGGCTCTGCTTGCCGGCCTTCTTCGCCCATTCCAGGGCCAGTGCCTTGGCTTCGCCCTTGCCGACCTTTTCTTCGGCCAGGCCAATGCGCAGTGCGGTCTCGGCATTGATGCGCTCGCCCAGCAGGATCATGCGCTTGGCCCAGCCCTCCCCGACCAGGCGCGGCAGGTTCTGGGTGCCACCGGCACACGGCAACAGGCCGACGGTGGCCTCCGGCAGCGCCACCTGGGCGTGGTCTTCGATGATGCGCAGGTCGCAGGCCAGTGCGCATTCCAGGCCACCGCCCATGGCGTAGCCGTTGATCGCGGCGATCGACACGCCGCGGAAACCGGACAGCGCTTCGAAGGCTTCACCGAAGCGGCGCGCGGCCTCGCGTGCAGCGGCCTTGTCGCCGGAGGCGAACTGGTTGAGGTCGGCACCGGCGGAGAAGAACTTCTCGCCGTCACCGGTGATCACCAGCGCGTAGATGTCGCGGTCTGCGTTGAGCGCACCCACCACGTCGCGCAGCGCCGACAGGCTGTGCACGGTCCAGGTGTGCGCCGGCGGGTTGTTCAGGGTGACCACGGCGGTGTGGCCATCCACCTCCACCTTCAGGCCCACGTGCTCCTGGGTACGCCAATCCTTCATCGCAGTTCCTCTTCGGTGTTGAGCAGGTGACGGGCAACGATCACCCGCATGATCTCGTTGGTGCCTTCCAGGATCTGGTGCACGCGGCAGTCACGCAGCAGGCGCTCGATCGGGTATTCGCGGATGTAGCCGTAGCCGCCGTGGATCTGCAGCGCTTCGTTGCAGACGTTGAAACCGGCATCGGTGGCGAAGCGCTTGGCCATCGCGCACCACACGTTGGCGTCGCTGGCACCGGCATCGAGCTTGCGCGCGGCGGTGTGCACCATCTGCCGGGCGGCGACCAGCTGGGTGACCATGTCGGCCAGCTTGAACTGCAGCGCCTGGAACTCGGCCAGCGCCTTGCCGAACTGGCGGCGCTCGCCCATGTAGCGGCGTGCGGCATCCAGCGCACCCTGCGCGGCACCCAGCGAGCAGGCGGCGATGTTGATGCGGCCGCCGTCCAGACCCTTCATCGCCAGCTTGAAGCCGCCGCCTTCCTCTCCCAGAAGGTGGCTGACCGGCACGCGGACGTTTTCGAAGGTGATGCCACGGGTGGGCTGGCTGTTCCAGCCCATCTTCTCTTCCTTGCGGCCGAAGCTGATGCCCGGCAGGTCCGACGGCACCGCAATGGCGCTGACACCGCCGGCACCGGGGCCACCGGTGCGCGCCATCACCACCAGCAGCTCGGTGGCACCGGCGCCGGAAATGAAGGCCTTGGAGCCATTCAGCACATAGAAGTCGCCATCGCGCACGGCGGTGGTCTTCAGCGACGCCGCATCGGAACCCGCACCCGGTTCGGTCAGGCAGTACGAGGCCAGCTTGCTGCCCGAGGACAGATCGGCGCCCCACGCATCGCGCAGGGCCGGCTGGCCCCACTTGGACACCATCCACGAGGCCATGTTGTGGATGCTGATGTACGCCGCGGTCGACGGATCGACGTTGGCGAGCTCCTCGATGACGACGGCGGCGTCCAGTCGGCTCAGGCCGCTGCCGCCCACTTCCGGGTCCATGTACAGGCCGCAGAAGCCCAGTTCACCGGCCTTGGCGATCGCCTCGCGCGGAAAGATGCCCTCCGCATCCCATCGCGCGGCGTGCGGCGCCAGTTCGGCCTGTGCGAAGTCGCGCGCCGCCTCGCGGTACGCCTGCTGTGCTTCTTCCAGTTCCGTCGTCATCGAGTGGCTCATGGCTGCTCCTGCCGTTACTTCAGGCTGATCGTGGTGTTGACGCCGTGGCTCAGCGTCTCGTCATCGAACCAGCGCGCGGTGACCGTCTTGGTCTGGGTATAGAACAGCACCACCTGCTTGCCGTACGGGCCCAGGTCACCCAGCTTGGAGGCGCGCGAACCGGTGAACGAGAACAGCGGCACCGGCACCGGGATCGGCACGTTGATGCCGACCTGGCCGACGTCGATGTCTTCCTGGAACTTGCGCGCGGCCGCGCCGGACTGGGTGAACAGTGCGGTGCCGTTGCCGTTCGGGTTGCTGTTGACCATCGCGATGGCGTCTTCCAGCGTTTCTGCTTCGAGGATGACCAGCACCGGCCCGAAGATTTCTTCCTGGTAGATGCGCATGTCGGTGGTGACACCGGCAAAGATGGTCGGGCCGACGAAGTTGCCCTTCTCGAAACCATCGACCTGCGGCTTGCGGCCATCCAGCACCAGCTTGGCGCCCTGCTCCACGCCCGAGGCGATCAGGCCTTCCACGCGCTCGCGGGCGCTGCAGGAAATGACCGGGCCGACGTCGGTACCGGACACGGTGCCGGCGCTGACCTTCAACGTCTTGGCCTTTTCGACCAGGTCCTGCACCCAGTTGCGCGCCTCACCGACCAGCACCAGGGTGGAAGCGGCCATGCAGCGCTGGCCCGCAGCACCAAAGGCGGCACCGACCATCGCGTTGAGGGTCTGTTCCTTGTTGGCGTCCGGCAGCACCACGGCGTGGTTCTTGGCGCCCATCATGCACTGCACGCGCTTGCCGGCCAGCGAGGCACGATTGTAGACGTGGGTGCCGACGCGGGTGGAACCGACGAACGACACGGCCTTGATGTCCGGGTGGTCGCAGATCGCGTTGACCACTTCCTCGCCGCCGTGGACGACGTTCAGAACGCCCTTCGGAATGCCGGCTTCCAGGGCAAGCTCGACCAGGCGCATGGTGACCATCGGGTCCTGCTCGGACGGCTTGAGGATGAAGGTGTTGCCCGTTGCAATCGCCATCGGGAACATCCACAGCGGGATCATCGCCGGGAAGTTGAACGGGGTGATGCCAGCGCACACGCCCAGCGGCTGCATGATCGTGTAGGTGTCCACGCCATTGGCCACGTTGTTGGCCAGCTCGCCCAGCTGCAGGTTGCCGATGGCGGCAGCGTGCTCGACCACTTCCAGGCCACGGAACACATCACCTTCGGCGTCCGGCAGGGTCTTGCCCTGTTCGGCGGTGAGGATGTGGGCCAGCTCGCTCATGTTCTCGCGGATCAGCTGCTGGTACTTCAGGAAGATGCGCGCGCGGGTACCGATCGGGGTCTTGCGCCAGGTCTTGAAGGCTTCCTTGGCGGCGGCGACGGCGGCGTCCACTTCGCCGGTGGTGGCGAACGGCACCTTGGCCAGCACGTCCTGGGTGGCCGGATTGATCACGTCCTGCCAGTGGGAGGTGGCCGATTCAACGAACTGGCCATCGATCAGCATGCGGATACGGGGCGCTGCAACAGTCATGACGACAATCCCACGGGGTGCGAAAGATGCTTGGCATTATTCACAGCACCCGTCTCGATTTCCGGGCTGAATCCGCTTAATCTGGCCAACACGCCAGACGATTCATGTTAATTTTGTGAATTATTCAGCCACCCAGCGGCAGCTTGGCCTGCGCTTGCTACGGCTGCGCGAGCAGCGCGGCTACAGCCAGGTGGACCTGGCCCGCGCCTTGGGCCTGTCGGCCAGTTACCTGAACCAGATCGAGCGCAACAAACGCCCACTCACCCCGGCCGTGCAGAAGAAGCTGGGCGAGGTATTGGGCGATGTTTCCTCACTGTTCGACGAAGATGAGCCCGCTGCCCTGCAGGAAGCGCTGGGCGAGACCCTGCGCGATCTGGGCCTGGCCGAAGTCAGTGCCACTGAACTGCGCGCCCTGGCGGGCAACCTGCCGCAGGTCAGCCGCGCACTGCTGGACCTGCACCGCCGCCACCTGGCGCTGCGCGAGCATGCCGCCGCGCTGGAGTTCCAGCTGGGCGAGCCCGGTGCCGGCAGCACCCTGCCCGCCGGCGACCAGGTGCGCGAGTTCTTCAACCGCATGCACAACCACATCCCCGAACTGGACGAGCTGGCCGAGCAGCTATTCGCCGAATGGGGGCTGTCGCCCGGGCATGTGGCACCGCGGCTGCGCCAGCTGCTGGCCGACCGCCATGGCGTGCTGGTGGAAGTGGCCGCACTGCAGGCCGGGCGCGAGAAACGGCAATACGATGCCGGTGCGCGGCGGCTGTGGCTGCCCGATTACCTTGAGCCCGGCCAGCAGGCGTTCCAGATGGCGGCCGAGCTGGCCCTTCACGGCTACCTGCCGCAGATCGATGCGGTGGTGGCGCGCGCTGGCTTTACCGATGAGGCACGCATCGCGCAGGCGCGGATTGGCTTGTCGAATTACTTCGCCGGTGCGTTGGTGATGCCGTACATGCGTTTCCTGCGTGCGGCCGAGGCCAGCAGTTACGACATCGAGCTGCTGGCGCACCAGTTCGGCGTGGGCTTTGAAGCGGTCTGTCATCGGCTGAGCACGTTGGCGCGGCGCAGCGCGCCCGGGCTGCCGTTCTTCTTCATCCGCGTGGACCGTGCCGGCAACGTGTCCAAACGCCATTCGGCCACCGATTTCCATTTCTCGCAGGTGGGAGGGTCGTGCCCGCTGTGGATCGTCTACGAGGCGTTCAACCAGCCCGGCCGCATCCTCACCCAGACCGCGCGCATGCCCGATGGGCGGCGCCACTTCTGGCTGGCGCGGCAGGTCAGCAGCGGGCCGGTGGGCCATGGCCAGCCACGCAAGACGTTCGCGGTGGCGTTGGGCTGCGACCTGCAGCATGCCGAACGCCTGGTGTATTCGCTGGGGCTGGATGTACAGAGCCCGGGGAACTCGGTGTCGATCGGGCCGGGTTGCCGGGTGTGCCCGCGCGAGGACTGCATGCAGCGCGCGTTCGCGCAGTTGCCGGGGCGGTAGGGGGTTCTGCAGGGCTGCGCCCTGCACCTGCGGTAGTGCCGGCCGCTGGCCGGCAACCTCAAAAGCAACAGCGGGCTTTCCGTGGGATGGCGGGGCGGTGTCGGATTGCGGGGACGCCGTGAACCCGTCCCTGAAGTGACCCCCGGCATCCATGCCGCGGACACCCCGCAATCCGACACCACCCCGCCTTCGACAGTTTCCTCCTGCTGCTGGAACCTGATGCTGATGCTGATGGTGATGCTGATGCTGATGCTGATGGTGGGTGCCGACCGTTGGTCGGCACGCTCTGGCCCTGCGCGAAATGCATCCACGCATGGCGTGGATCTACTACCGGCTCAGTAGATCGGGGTCACCTTCATCTGCGGCAACGGACGCGGTGCGCCGTCAGTGAGGTCCGGGCCAAGGTCTTCCCAGGTACGTCCCTGCTCGACCATCAACCCCCACAGCTGCTGCGAGGCCAGCCGCTTGTCTTCCGAGCCCAGCTTGTACGACGGCGGTGCCGGTTCCCCGCGGGCAACCATCGAATAGGCCGCGCGGTAGGCCAGTACCTGCTGCGCCGGATCATCGGTGCGTGCCACTTCCAGCGTGTAGCGCTGGTAGGCCGAGGCCAGGTTGCGCCAGCGGATCCAGTAGTGGTTCTCGAACGAGAACGAACAGAAGCGCGCACCGGCGAGGCTGCCCTTGTCGGCGATGCGGGTCAGCACCTCCTGCGGCATGTCCAGGTTCATGCCGCCTTCGTCGCCCTGCAGGCTGACGTGCACGATGCGGTCGCGGTAGCCCGGCGCGCGCGCCTGCAGCAGATCGCGCCAGTTCTGCATGGTCGCCACCACCGCGAACAGGAAGCGGCCCAGCTCGGCGGCCGCCAGCGGTGTGGCGATCGACTGGTAGGTGCGCTGCCAGCCGTGCCGGTTCTCGGTGGGCAGGAACACCGCGTGCTCCAGCGACTGGCGGCCACTGCTGCCGTGGTTCACCTCTTCGGCGTGCTGCGGGTAGACCAGATTGATGGCGAAGGTCGGCCAGCGCGGCAACGCGGCATCGAACAGATGGATCGGGAAATTGCTGCTGATGCCACCATCGGAGAACCAGCAGATGCGGAAGGCGGTGATCACCGGGCCGCAAGCCTGCCCGGCGCTGGTCAGCCCTTCCATGCTGTCGGCCACGTTGTGCTCGGGGTCGGCCGCCGGCGCGGTCGGCTCGCAGCGTCGTTCGCGGCGTGAGGGTTCATGCAGCGGCACCGCGCTGATCAGCAGCGGGAAGCTCAGGCTCATGCGCGTGGCCACCAGCACCGGCAGCTTCGGGCCCGGCGGCAGGTGGTAGTACTGTCGCCCTTCCACCTCCAGCGGCGGGCCGGCCTGCGTCACCAGCCACTGCACCACGCTGGCCGGGAACAGCTGCTCGAATTCCTCGCGCAGGAACCAGAACTGCGCGCCGCCCAGCGGCAGCGTGCGCGGCTCGTTGTGCGACACGCAGGTGGTGATCATCTGCAGGCTGATCGCATGCGGGCTGTCCGGTTCGCCGGCATAGCGCGGCGCGTCGTGCAGGTCGGCGAAGGTGAGCGGTGCATCCAGCGGCTTGCCGGACAACTGCTGCAGGCATTCGTGCAGCCACTCGGTCAGTGCCGGTGTGCGTGCATCGCGGCCGAGGCCGCTGCACAGGCCCAGCAGATTGCGTCGCGCCGCGCGTGCCACACGAAGCGCGGCACCGGCCACACCTGCACCGTACGCACACAGCAGCGACGGCAGCAGCGTGGCCGCCACGCCGCTCCAACCACCGCCCCACCAGCCCAGGCCGAGCAGCAGCGCCAGCGACACCAGCACTTCCAGCGGCGCGATCTCGAACACGGCAACGGCCAGGCACAGCAGCTTGTGCGGCAGGCTGGCATTGCCGGTCAGCACCACCAGCAGGCGATAGGCCGCGCGTGCGCCGCGTGCGGGCTGGAACAGGCTGTAGATGAAGCCGCGCCGCGACAGCTGCGCCGACACCGCCGACAACCCGCCATAGCCTGCATCGCCGGGCAGGTGCTCGCCGGCCTGCTGGCGACGATCACCGCAGGCCGCCGCAGCCGCCACGGCGGCGGCGATGGCGCCGGCCGAAGTGCCGCCGATGCTCTTGAAGCGATACTCGCGCGCCAGCGCCAGTACCGCATTGGGGTACACGATGCCGCTGGTGATGCCGCCTTTCATGACCAGATCGCAGTACTTGTCCGCCACTGTCTTGCCCCCGAGCATGCCGTCCGCCGCGTGGGTGCCAGTATGGCGCAGAGGCTTCTCAGGGCCTGAGAACAACGGCGCAGTCCGCGCACGCGATGCGCCGTTCAGCAGAAAGCACGGCTGCAGGCTTGACCCGCCCCGCCATCGGCGTAGCATCTGCAGCAAGCCAAGGGACAGACCCGCGGCTGCCACAACGACATGAGGGATTCTCATGGAATTCGACTATCTCGTCTTCATCGGGCGATTCGAGCCCTTCCACAACGGCCACGCCGCCGTTGCCCGCCTGGCCCTGAGCCGGGCCCGCAAGCTGATCTTCCTGGTCGGCTCTGCCGATACCCCCCGCAGCCTGCGCAATCCCTGGACCGTGGCCGAACGCGCCGTGATGATCCAGGCCGCCCTCGATGGCCACACCGACCGCCTGCTGATCCGCCCGCTGCGTGACCACCTGTACAACGAAGCGCAGTGGATCGCCAACGTGCAGCGCCAGGTGGCTGACGCCCTGCGCAACGACGGCGCCGCCGCTGATGCGAAGGTAGGCCTGATCGGCATGGACAAGGACGCGTCCAGCTACTACCTGCGCGAGTTCCCGCAGTGGCCGCTGGTGGACGTGCAGCACACCGCCACCCTGTCGGCCACCGAGCTGCGGCGCTACCTGTTCGAAGCCGGCGACGTCGACTTCCACGGCGCGCTGCTGATGCTGCGTGGCAATGTGCCGGCGCCGGTGTACGACATGCTTGAAGCGTTCCGCAAAAGCGCGCCTGCCTATGGCCAGCTGGTGGCCGAGTACCGCTTCATCGAACAGTACAAGGCCGCCTGGAAGGATGCGCCCTACGCGCCCACCTTCGTCACCACCGATGCGGTGGTGGTGCATTCAGGCCACGTGCTGCTGGTGCGTCGCCGCTCGGAACCCGGCAAGGGGCTGTGGGCGCTGCCCGGCGGCTTCGTCGGCCAGGAACAGAGCCTGCTCGACAGCTGCCTGCGCGAACTGCGCGAGGAAACCCGGCTGAAGATTCCGCTGCCGGTGCTGAAGGGTTCGCTGAAGGGCCAGCAGGTCTTCGACCATCCCGACCGCAGCCAGCGCGGCCGCACCATCACCCACGGTTTCCACTTCGAATTCCCGGCCGGTGACCTGCCGCCGGTGCGCGGCGGCGACGACGCCGACAAGGCGCGCTGGATACCGGTGAGTGAAGCCCTGGACATGGGCCCGCAGCTGTTCGAAGACCACCTGCACATCCTGGAGTATTTCCTCGGCCGCGGCTGACAGGCCCGGCCTCCCCACTGGCGGACAGACCGCTGGTGTCACTCGACGCGAAGGAGCTTCCGTCATGCACTACCTCGATAATCTTCTCCTCAACACCGACAGCTACAAGGCCAGCCATTGGCTGCAGTATCCGCCGGGTACCGATGCCACGTTCTTCTACGTCGAATCACGTGGCGGCCTGCACGATCGCACGGTGTTCTTCGGCCTGCAGGCGATCCTCAAGGACGCGCTGGCACGACCGGTCACCCACGCCGACATCGACGACGCTGCTGCGGTATTCGCCGCGCACGGCGAACCGTTCAACGAGGCCGGCTGGCGCGATATCGTCGACCGGCTTGGCGGCCACCTGCCGGTGCGCATCCGCGCCGTTCCCGAGGGCAGCGTGGTGCCCACCCACCAGGCACTGATGACCATCGAGTCGACCGATCCGGCTGCGTTCTGGGTGCCGTCGTATCTGGAAACGCTGCTGCTGCGCGTGTGGTATCCGGTCACCGTGGCCACCATCAGCTGGCACGCACGGCAGACCATCGCCGCGTTCCTGCAGCAGACCAGCGACGACCCGCAGGGGCAGCTGCCGTTCAAGCTGCACGACTTCGGCGCGCGCGGTGTATCGAGCCTGGAATCGGCCGCGTTGGGCGGTGCCGCGCACCTGGTCAACTTCCTCGGCACCGATACCGTGTCGGCGCTGTGCCTGGCACGCGCGCACTACCACGCGCCGATGGCCGGCTATTCGATTCCGGCCGCCGAGCACAGCACCATCACCAGTTGGGGCCGCGAACGCGAGGTGGACGCCTATCGCAACATGCTGCGCCAGTTCGGCAAGCCCGGTTCGATCGTGGCGGTGGTGTCGGACAGCTATGACATCTACCGCGCGATCAGCGAACACTGGGGCACCACCCTGCGCGATGACGTGATCGCGTCGGGCCCCACCCTGGTCATCCGTCCCGACTCGGGTGACCCGGTGGAGGTGGTGGCCGAAAGCCTGCGCCGGCTGGATGAAGCCTTCGGCCACAGCCTCAACGGCAAGGGCTATCGCGTGCTCAACCACGTGCGGGTGATCCAGGGCGATGGCATCAATCCGGACACCATCCGCGCGATCCTGCAGCGCACCACCGACGACGGCTACGCCGCCGACAACGTGGCCTTCGGCATGGGCGGCGCCCTGCTGCAGCGACTGGACCGCGACACGCAGAAGTTCGCGCTGAAGTGCTCGGCGGCACGGGTCGACGGTGAGTGGGTCGATGTATACAAGGATCCGGTCACCGATGCCGGCAAGACCAGCAAGCGTGGCCGCATGCGCCTGCTGCGCCGCCTGGATGACGGCAGCCTGCATACGGTGCCACTGCCGGCCAACGGCGACGACACCCTGCCGGACGGCTTCGAGGACGCAATGGTGACCGTGTGGGAGAACGGCCGCCTGCTGCACGACCAGCGGCTGGACGACATCCGCACGCGGGCGGCCGTGGGGCATTGAAGGCGCATCCCGACCGGGGTCAGAGCCCGCTGCGTGGCAGCGGGATCCGACCCCTTCCTTCCGCTGGGGTCGGATCCCGTTGCAGCGCAGCGGGTTCTGACCCCTGCGCTCTTGACCGGCGCCACCAACAGGTCCACCTTGCACACGCCGAAGGTATCCCTCCCATCGCTGCGGCGCGGGGAGGGATTTAAACGGGAATCCGGTGAAGGCGCCTCGCGCGTCCATTCCGGAGCTGCCCCGCAGCGGTGAATGGAAACGAATCCCGCCAACAGCACTGGGCTCGCGCCTGGGAAGCGGCGGGTAGTAGGTGGGCTGCGGCCCGTGTCCATCAGCCCGAATACCGGCCCCGGCCGGGGGACACGACCGTCCCCTGACTCGACCTGGAATCTCCGCGGGGAGGTTGCCGGGGCCGTCGTCGTCCTGCGCGTGCAGGCGGCGTGGCCGCGCGCGTCCTGTTCACGGTATCCGGCCAGACCCGTTCACCCACGCGCTGATGCATGGACCACCGCCGTTGCCGGCGGTCCATGCGGTACCTGACGATGACCGAGCTCCAACGCCCCACCCTGACCCTGCCCGCCGACGGCAAGCGCCTGCTGCTGCATTCGTGCTGCGCGCCCTGTTCCGGCGAAGTGATGGAGGCGATCACCGCCTCCGGGATCGACTACGCGATCTTCTTCTACAACCCCAACATCCACCCGGTGAAGGAGTATGAGCTGCGCAAGCAGGAGAACATCCGCTTCGCCGAGCAGCACGGCATTCCCTTCATCGACTGCGACTACGACACCGACAACTGGTTCAGCCGTGCACGCGGCATGGAAAACGAGCCCGAACGCGGTATCCGCTGCACGATGTGCTTCGACATGCGCTTCGAGCGCACTGCGCTGTACGCGCACGAGCACGGCTACGACACCATCAGTTCTTCGCTGGGCATCTCGCGCTGGAAGAACATGGCGCAGATCAACGACTGCGGCATCCGCGCCGCCTCGCGCTATGAAGGCCTGCAGTACTGGGACTACAACTGGCGCAAGGGCGGCGGTGCCAGCCGCATGATCGAGATCAGCAAGCGCGAGCAGTTCTACCAGCAGGAATACTGCGGCTGCGTGTACTCGCTGCGCGATGCCAACCGCCATCGCCGCGAGAATGGCCGCGAGCGGATCAAGATCGGCCTGTTGTACTACGGTCAGGACGCTGGGACGCCGCAGGACGATTGACGCGCAGGCATGGGGCGGCCACGCTGGTCGCCCCTTGAGTTCGTGCTGGATCTGCCATGACCGCCCTGCCCGCCGATGTCGCCCTGCTGGTGATCGACCTGCAGCCGGACTTCATGCCCGGTGGCGCCCTGACCTGCGACCAGGGCGATGCGCTGGTGGCACCCATTGCCGATCTGCTGGCGCAGCGCCGCTACCGCACCGTGGTGGCAACACAGGACTGGCACCCGGCCGACCATGCCTCGTTCGCCAGCCAGCACCCCGGCCAACGCCCGTTCGAGACGATCCTGCTGCACGCGCAGCCGCAGACCCTGTGGCCGGACCACTGCGTGCAGGGCAGCGCCGGTGCCGCCCTGCACCCGGGCGTGGACTGGACCGTGGCCGACCTGATCCTGCGCAAGGGCACGCGCCAACAGGTGGATTCGTACAGCGCCTTCCGCGAGAACCACGGCCCCGATGGCGAGCGCCCGGCCACCGGCCTGGCCGGCTGGCTGCATGAACGCCGCATCCGCGAAGTGCACGTATGCGGCCTGGCCCGTGACTACTGCGTGCTGTGGAGCGCGCAGGACGCGGTGAAGTCCGGCTTCCGGGTGAAGTTCCTGTGGGAGCTGACCAAGCCGGTGACCGAAGCCAATGACGCGATGGTGCGCGAGGCGCTGGGCAAGGCGGGAATCGCGATCGTCTGAGGCGTGACCGCCGGGCATGGCCCGGCGCTACCGCGCACGTCGCTTATGCCGCCTGCGCGCTCCTGCCCACAAAAACACAATCGATTCATCCAGCCCCCCAACTACGCCCCCCTACAGATCGCGGGACGGCCGAACCGGGGGCTTTTCATTGGATGAAACCAGGATTCGGTAGTGCCGGCCGCTGGCCGGCAACCTCGGGACCTCTGCAGTTACCGGCCAGCGGCCGGCACTACCGGATAGCACCCGTGGTAGCGCCGGGCCATGCCCGGCGGACGCGGGATGGGCGATTACCGGAACACCACCGTGCGATGCCCATTGAGCAGGATGCGGTGCTCCACATGGCGGCGAACCGCGCGTGCCAGCACCAGCGATTCGGTATCGCTGCCCAGCCGCACCAGTTCACGCGGTGCCATCGCATGGTCCACGCGGGCCACGTCCTGTTCGATGATCGGGCCTTCGTCCAGGTCCTCGGTGACGTAGTGCGCGGTGGCGCCGATGATCTTGACCCCACGCGCGTGTGCCTGGTGGTACGGCTGCGCGCCCTTGAAGCTGGGCAGGAAGCTGTGGTGGATGTTGATGGCACGGCCGGCCAGCGCGCGGCACAGCGTGGGTGACAGGATCTGCATGTAGCGCGCCAGCACCACCAGGTCGATGCGTTCGCGCTCGACCAGGTCGATGATCTGCTGCTCCTGCACCGCGCGTGTATCGGCGGTCACCGGCAGGTGGTGGAACGGCACCTGGTAGGACGCCGCCAGCGGCGCAAAGTCGGCGTGGTTGGACGCCACTGCTGCGATGTCCACCTTCAGCTGGCCGCTGTGGGCGCGGAACAGCAGGTCGTTGAGGCAATGCCCCTGTTTGCTGACCAGCACCAGCAGCCGCGCGCGGCGTCGGCCATCGTGCAGCTGCCAGTCCATGCCGAAGCCTTCGGCAAGCGTGGCCATGGCCGCGTGCACGGTCTCCAGCGGCAGGCCGGCATCGCGATCGAAGTGCACGCGCAGGAAGAAGCGGCCACTCTCCTCATCGCCGAACTGCTGGGCGTCGAGGATGTTGCAGCCGTGGTCGAACAGCAGGCCGGACACGCGGTAGACGATGCCGGTGCGGTCGGGGCAGGACAGGGTAAGAATGGAATCGGGGCGCATCGCTACAGTGTAGGGCAGCGCCCTGCCCAGCGGCCGGATGATCACGGGTGCAACCGACCTGCTTGGTTCAGTACC
Organism: Stenotrophomonas sp. YJH_SMC_19; assembly: GCF_059367915.1. Taxonomy (NCBI): domain Bacteria; kingdom Pseudomonadati; phylum Pseudomonadota; class Gammaproteobacteria; order Lysobacterales; family Lysobacteraceae; genus Stenotrophomonas; species Stenotrophomonas sp. YJH_SMC_19. The sequence goes on along the minus strand of NZ_JCAFRI010000011.1, from coordinate 31,274 downwards.
AAGCGATACTTGGACCTTCCCGTGGCAAGCTGGTCGGTCATGAACCTGTTGCAACTGATCCGCAGCTTCACCCGCACCGCAGAGACCGGCAGCATTGCCGCCGCGGCCCGCATCCTTGGCATCAGCGCCACCGCGGTCGGCCAGAACATCAACCGGCTGGAGGCCCATCTGGGCGTACGGTTGCTGAACCGGAGTACGCGGCAGCTGGCCCTCAGCGAGGCCGGCGCGCTGTACCTGGCGCAGGTGCGCCACATCGAAGCCGACCTGGCGCGCGCGCAGGCGATGGTCACCGCCGGTGACATCGAACCGGCCGGGCCGCTGCGCATCGCCAGCAGCAGCGCCTTCGGTCGCCACGTGCTTGCCCCCTTGTTGCCTTCACTGCAGCAGCGCTACCCACAACTGCAGCTGGAGCTGCGCCTGACCGACCGCGCCGTGCAGCATGGGCCGGAAGCGGTGGATGCCAGCATCCGCATCGGGGCGCAGCTGGAGGATGGGGTGGTCGCGCGGCAGCTGGCGCGTGTTCCGTTCGTGTTCTGTGCCTCGCCGGCCTACCTGAAGGCGCACGGCGTCCCGCAACAGCCTTCCGATCTGGGCGGTCATCGCGGGTTGCTGCACCGCTTCCCCACCGATGGCCGGCCATTGCGCTGGGGCCTGCTGAAGGACGGCCAGCGCGTGGACGCCGCGCTGCCACCGAGCATGGTCTGCGATGACATCGATGCGCTGGCGACGCTGGCGGCGGCCGGTGCCGGCATCACCCGGCTGGCCGCATTCGTGGCCGAGCCGTACCTGCGCGATGGCCGCCTGCAGGCGGTGTTCGGCGCCGACACCGCGTGGCGCCCGGAACCGATGGAGGTCTACTTCTGCGTCAGCGACCGCCGCGATTTCACCGCCAAGATCCGCGCGCTGTTCGAACACCTTCAGGCCGGCATCGCGCCGGCCTGGCGGGTGTGAGCCTCAGCGCGTCTTGAACACGCCGCGCGCATCGCGCGGCTCGCAGCGCAGGTACTGTGGCGCCGGTTCCACGCTGTCGCGCAGTGCGGCAGCGGCATGCCACGGCCAGCGCGGGTCGTAGAGGACGCCGCGCGCCAGGGCCACGGCATCGGCGTGGCGATGGCGCAGGATCGATTCGGCCTGCTCGGGCTCGGTGATCATGCCCACGGCGATGACCGGCATGCGCACCTTGGCCTTGATCGCTGCCGCGAACGGCACCTGGTAGCCCGGACCGACGGTGATCTTCTGGCGTTCGTCCAGGCCACCGCTGGAGACATGCAGGAAATTGCAGCCGCGCGCGTCCAGCACCTGGGCCAGCGCTTCGCTCTGCACCAGATCCCAGCCGCCATCGACCCAGTCGCTGGCGGAGATGCGCACGCCCACGGCGACCTTGTCCGATACCGCCGCACGCACGGCGTCGAACACTTCCACCAGCAGGCGCAGGCGGTTCGGCAATGAGCCACCGTAGCCATCAGTGCGACGGTTGCTCAGCGGCGACAGGAACTGGTGCAGCAGGTAGCCGTGGGCGGCATGCAGCTCGATCAGCTCGAAGCCGAGGCGCTCGGCACGCACCGCACTGGCGGCGAAGGCGGCGATGACCTCGGCGATGCCGGCCTCGTCCAGTTCCTGCGGTGCCGGATCGGCGGCGTGGAACGGCAGCGGCGACGGCGCCACGGTGGCCCAGCCACGCGCATCGTCGGCCGGCAGCTGGCCACCGCCGTCCCAAGGGCGGTTCACCGAGGCCTTGCGACCGGCATGGCCGAGCTGGATGCCCAGCGGCATCGGCGACCAGCGGCGGACGCTGGCCAGTACCTGTGCCAACGCGGCCTCGGTGCCGTCATCCCAAAGGCCCAGGTCGGCCCAGCTGATGCGGCCACGCGGCTCGACTGCGGTGGCTTCCAGGATCAGCAGGCCGGCGCCGGATTGCGCCAGGTTGCCCAGGTGCATGGCATGCCAGTCGCTGGCGCGGCCGTCTTCGGCGGAGTACTGGCACATCGGCGCGACGACGATGCGGTTGGACAGGGTCAGGGGGCCGAACGAGATCGGCGAAAACAGCTGGCTCAAGACAGTGATGGACGACGTAGGGGATGCGTATTGCACCGCCGCACGGCTCCGGGATCAACCATCTGGATGGATCGCTGTTTCGCGGCGGCGGGTGGCCTGTAGAGTCGACTGACAGTCGACTCTACCCAGCCGATGGTTCGATAACCGACGCCAGCGCCTCAGCACAATCGCGTTCATCCTTGAACTGCAGCAGGTCGTCTGCACGGGTGCGGCCACGGTTCAGCGCCGCCACCGGCAGTCCTGCTTTGGCCGCCGCCTGCACGAAGCGGAAGCCGGAATAGACCATCAGCGACGAGCCCACCACCAGCACGGCGTCGGCCTGCTGCAGGTGCTCGTGCACCGCCTCCACCCGCTCGCGGGGCACGTTTTCGCCGAAAAACACCACGTCCGGCTTCAACACCCCGCCGCAGTGCGGGCACCCGGGTACCACGAAGCTGGAGAAATCGGTCTCCAGATCGGCGTCGCCATCAGGCGCGACGCCGGCCTCCAGCGCGTCCCAGCCGGGGTTGGCGTCCAGCAGGCGCTGCTGGAAGTCCTCGCGGCCACTGCGGCGCTCGCAGCCCATGCAGCGCACCAGGTCCAGGCGGCCATGCAGGTCGATCACGTTACGGCTGCCGGCGCGCTGGTGCAGACCGTCCACGTTCTGGGTCAGCAGCACCTGCAGCTTGCCACGGCTTTCCAGTGCGGCCAGGGCCTGGTGGGTACCGTTGGGCCGGGCCAGGCCGAAGCGCGGCCAGCCCAGCAGGCTGCGCGCCCAGTAGCGCTGGCGGGTAGCCGTCTCGCTCATGAAGGCCTGGTAGGTCACCGGTGGTGTGCGTTTCCACTGGCCGTCGCTATCGCGGTAATCGGGAATGCCCGAGGCGGTGCTGCAGCCGGCGCCGGTCAGCACGAACAGGCGCTGGGCGCGGTCGATGAAGTCGGTCAGTGGCGGGGTCATGGCTGCCAGATGGGGGCGCCGCAGCGCCCCTGCAAGCGCCGGTCGGTTGTCCGGGTCAGGCCGCCGGCAGCGGCGGCACCGCGATCGGGTGGCCTTCCTCGTCCAGCGCGATCATCACGAAGTGGCCGCGGGTGCACAGCTTGCGCTCGCCGCTGTGCAGGTCTTCGGCGACCAGTTCCACCTCCACCTTCATCGAGCTGCGGCCGACTTCAACGATGCGGCCGATGGTTTCCACCATCTGGCCGATGCGGATCGGCAGTTTGAAGTCGACCTGGTCGCTGCGCGCGGTCACCACGGTACGGCGCGAGTAGCGGGCGGCGGCCAGGAATGCGGCCTTGTCCATCCACGCCAGTGCCTGGCCACCGAACAGGGTGCCAAGGTGGTTGGTATGGTTGGGGAAGACGATTTCGGCCATGCGCACTTCGATGGGCGGCACGGTCTCGGGGATCGGGGTCATGGGGGAGCTTCAGTGTGGGGTGCTGCGGATTCTAAGCGACCGGCGTGACGGCCATCGGAATGCACGTGCAACGGTCACCCGGCAGCGGTGCCTGCGCAGGTCGCGCCTGCAGCAGGCGTTACACTGCGCCACGCCCACTGCCAGGACCTCCCATGCCCGCCACTTCCGACCTGCTGGCCTTTGCGCTGGTTTCGCTGGCCATGGTGCTCACGCCCGGGCCGAACATGATCTACGTCATCTCGCGCTCGATCTGCCAGGGGCCGATGGCGGGACTGATCTCGCTGGGCGGGGTGGCACTGGGCTTCGTGTTCTACATGCTGTGCGCGGCATTGGGCATCACCGCCCTGCTGATGACCGTACCGTTCGCCTACGACGCGCTGCGCATCGGTGGCGCGCTGTACCTGCTGTACCTGGCCTGGCAGGCGCTCAAGCCCGGTGGCCGTTCGCCGTTCGCGGTGCGCGAACTGCCGCAGGACAGCCCGCGCAAGCTGTTCACGATGGGATTCCTGACCAATCTGCTGAACCCGAAAGTGGCGGTGATGTACCTGTCGCTGCTGCCGCAGTTCCTGCACCCGGACAGCGAAGGCAGCGTGCTGATGCAGTCGATCGTGCTGGGCTCCACCCAGATCCTGGTCAGCGTCAGCGTGAACGGCATGATCGCGCTGACCGCCGGCAGCATCGCCGGCTTCCTGGCCGCACGCCCCACCTGGCAGATGGTGCAGCGCTGGCTGATGGGCACGGTGCTGGCCGGACTGGCGGTGCGCATGGCGGTGGAAGGGCGGCGCTGATCGCGGCGTGCCCTCCAGGCGATACGCCCGGCCCCGTAGTCAGAACAGTTCAGCGTGGTAGAAGCTCGGTTGTGCCGACCAGGCCTTGATATCGCCACATTGCGGCACGCTGGTGTAGTACAGGCGGATGGGAATGGCAGAGACCTTCGCACTCATCAGCATCGCGTAGGTTGCCTTGCAGACCTCGGGCGGCATGCTGAAGTCGCCTTTGCTGACGATGTTGCAGACCGCGTGGATGGGCGAGACGGTGGTCGCCACGAACACCTTGCCGCTGGCATCGATGGAAACGTTGGTCACCTTGGAATCGCAGTTCGTGCCATGGGCGAGGGGCGGACAGGCGACCAGGACGGCGAACAGTCCTCCCATCCACCCACGAAACACGGTCCTGCGGGTTGCTGTTCCAGGCACTGCAGTCTCCATTGCGACCTCCAGGGTCCATTCAGTTGCGCCACCATGGCAGGACCACGCGCACGGAAACCCGGCGCTGGGATTGTCCACGCGTCATTCCTGCAGTGGCATCTTCCTCCCCGGGCCCGGCATGGATGCGAAGCACCGCCACCACTGGCGTCCAGCGAGAATAGCTCATCCTTCTGATGCGCAACGAAAAACCCCGGCATTGGCCGGGGTTCTTCGTTGCGACAGGCCGGGCCGGTTCGATCAGAAGTTCATGTCGAAGGCGACTTCGCCCTGCACGCCGACCTGGTAGGCCGAGACGCGGCGTTCGAAGAAGTTGGTCAGTTCCTGCACGTCCTGCAGTTCCATGAACGGCAGCGGGTTGCGCACGTTGTACTTCTTTTCCATGCCCAGCTTGGCGAAGTGCTGGTCGGCACAGTGCTGCAGGTACTGGCGCATGTCGCGGGTGGAGATGCCGGCCACGCCGCCGGACAGCACGTCCTCGGCGAACTGCACTTCGCATTCGATGGCTTCGGCCAGCATGTCGTAGACCTGCTGCTTCATCTCTTCGTCGAACAGGTCCGGTTCTTCCTCACGCACCACGCGCACCGACTCGAACGCGAACTCCATGTGCGCGCTCTCGTCGCGGAACACCCAGTTGGTGCCCGAGGCCAGGCCCGGCAGCAGGCCGCGCGAACGGAAGTAGTACACGTAGGCAAAGGCCGCGAAGAAGAACAGGCCTTCGATGCAGGCGGCGAAGCAGATCTGGTTGAGCAGGAACTGGCGGCGCTGCTCGCGGGTCTCGATGCGGGTCAGGCTCTGGATCGAGTCGATCCACTTGAAGCAGAAATCGGCCTTCTTCTTGATCGAGTCGATGTTCTCCACCGCCGAGAACGCCTTGGCGCGCTCTTCCGGATCCGGCAGGTAGTTGTCGAGCAGGGTCAGGTAGAACTGCACGTGCAGCGCTTCTTCATACAGCTGGCGCGACAGGTACATGCGCGCTTCCGGCGCATTGAGATGCTGGTACAGGTTCAGCACCAGGTTGTTGGACACGATCGAGTCGCCGGTGGCGAAGAACGCGACCAGGCGGTGGATCAGGTGGCGCTCGCCCGGCGACATCTTGCTGTGCAGGTCGGTGATGTCGATCTGGAAGTTGATCTCTTCCACCGTCCAGGTGTTCTTGATCGCGTTCCGGTACATGTCATAGAACTGCGGGTAGCGCATCGGGCGCAGGGTCAGTTCAAAACCGGGATCGAGCAGCATCTGCTTGGGCTTGTCGGCCATGGGTGTTTCCTTGAATTCCTGGGTGAGCCGCCGGGCGTGGCCCGGCGCTACCGTGGGTGTTTTTCGCAGCCGAGCATGGCTCGGCTCTACAGGTGCGAGGTGTTCGAGTGCCGACCAACGGTCGGCACCCACCGCGCGGTGTGTTACTGGCAGGCCTCGCAGGCTTCCGGGTTTTCCAGCGAGCAGGCGATGGCTTCGTCCGGGCTGAATACCTTGGCCGGGGCCGCAGCGCTCACCGTGGTCTTGGCGATCTTGGTGGCCGGGCGCGAACGCAGGTAGTAGGTGGTCTTGATGCCCTGCTTCCAGGCGTACATGTACATGGAGGACATCGCGCCGATGTTCGGGCTTTCCATGAACAGGTTGAGCGAGGCCGACTGGTCGATGAAGGCGCCACGCTCGGCGGCCATGTCGATCAGCGAACGCATCGGCAGTTCCCACGCGGTGCGGTAGACCTCGCGCAGCGTTTCCGGAATCTGCGCCACGCCGGCGATGGAACCTTCGGCCAGCTTGATGGCATCGCGCATTTCCGGCGTCCACAGGCCCAGCTTCTTCAGCTCGTTCACCAGGTAACGGTTGACCTGCAGGAAGTCACCGGACAGGGTCTCGCGCTTGAACAGGTTGGATACCTGCGGCTCGACGCACTCGTAGCAGCCGGCGATCGAGGCGATGGTCGCGGTCGGTGCGATCGCGATCATCAGCGAATTGCGCAGGCCGTGTTCCTTGATGCGGGCGCGCAGGGCGTCCCAGCGTGCGGTGTCTTCCGGCACCACGTTCCAGGCGTCGAACTGCAGTTCGCCGCTCGCAGCGCGGGTGTCGTTGAACGACGGGTGCTTGCCACGTTCCTGGGCCAGCTCGCAGGAGGTTTCCAGCGCGTGGAAGTAGATCGCTTCGGCAATCTTCTTCGACAGGGCGCGGGCTTCGGCGCTGTCGAACGGCAGGCGCTTGCGGAAGAACACGTCCTGCAGGCCCATGCAGCCCAGGCCGACCGGACGCCAGCGCAGGTTGGCGCGGCGGGCGGTTTCGATCGGGTAGAAGTTCAGGTCGATGACGCGGTCGAGCTGGCGCACGGCCAGGCGCACGGTCTCGGCCAGCTTCTCGAAATCGAACTCGTTGTGCTCGTCGAAGTGGTTGCCCAGGTTGATCGAACCCAGGTTGCACACCGCGGTTTCATCGTTGGAGGTGACTTCCAGGATTTCCGTGCACAGGTTGGACAGGTGGATCACGTTGCCTGGACGCAGGGTCTGGTTGCTGGCGCGGTTGCACTTGTCCTTGAAGGTCATCCAGCCGTTGCCGGTCTCGGCCAGCGTACGCATCATGCGGGCGTACAGCTTGCGGGCGGAGATGGTGCGGTTGGCCTTGCCCTGGGCTTCGGCCTGCAGGTAGGCGGCCTCGAAGGCTTCGCCGAACAGGTCGGTGAACTCCGGCACGACGCGCGGATCGAACAGCGACCATTCCTGGTCGGCTTCGACACGCTTCATGAACAGGTCCGGCACCCAGTTGGCCAGGTTCAGGTTGTGCGCGCGGCGGGCTTCGTCACCGGTGTTGTCACGCAGCTCGAGGAAGTCCTCGATGTCGGCGTGCCAGGTTTCCAGGTACACGCAGGCCGCGCCCTTGCGCTTGCCACCCTGGTTCACTGCGGCCACGGACGAATCCATGGTCTTCAGCCACGGCACGATGCCGTTGGAGTGGCCGTTGGTCGACTTGATGAGCGAACCACGCGAACGCACGCGGGTGTAGCTGACGCCGATGCCGCCGGAGAACTTCGACAGCTGGGCGATGTCGCCGTACTTGGAGTAGATCGACTCCAGCGAGTCCTGCGGCGAGTCCAGCAGGAAGCACGAGGACAGCTGCTCGTGGGTGGTGCCGGAATTGAACAGGGTCGGGCTGGACGGCAGGTAGTCCAGGTTGCCCATGCGCTTGTACAGCGCCAGGGTCTCGGACACGTCCTCACTCAGCGCGCTGGCGATGCGCAGGAAGAACTGCTGCGGGGTCTCGATCACCTTGCGGGTGTGCGGGTGGCGCAGCAGGTAACGGTCGTACAGGGTACGCAGGCCGAAGTAATCGAAGTTCAGGTCCAGCGAGATGTCGATGGCATCGTTGAGCTTGCGCGCGTTGGTCTGCACGAAGTTCAGCAGGCGGTCGTTGATCAGACCGACTTCATGGCCACGGCTGACCGACTGCGAGAAGGCGTAGATTTCCTGGCCCGAGACTTCCTTGGCAATGTAGTTGGCCAGAAGGCGCGCAGCCAGGCGGCCGTACTCGGGCTCTTCACCGATCAGCAGGGCGGCGGTGCGGATGGACAGTTCGTCCAGCTCGCGGGTGGTGGCGCCGTTGTACAGGCCGGAAATGGTGCGGGTGGCCACGCGCATCGGATCGACGGCGTGCAGGCCTTCGGAGGAACGCTGCACCGCGCGCACGATCTTGTTCAGGTCCACCAGTTCGGTCGTGCCATTGCGCTTGGTCACACTCATCGCGTTGGCCGTCGGCGGCGACGTCAACAGGAATTCGCTTTCCTTCTCGATGGTGGCGCTGGATTCGGTGGTCACGGCGTGTGTCCTCTTGGCGTGATTGGTGGGTGCTCGATGCATCGGGTGACGCAGCCCGGGACATGACAGCCCAGGATGGCAGGACGGCGTCGCAGCGGATGAGACCCTGCGCCTGCCACTGCCGTTGACGATCGCGGATGGGTACCCGGGCATCCCTGAAATTGGGGTTGCTGCGACCGACGGCCACAAGATAGTGGGGGTGATGGGGCCCGTCAACGCCAAATGTAGTGAAATTCGGCAATCCCTTGCGCCGCAAGGATCGTGCCGCCGGCGTCCGGATCAGACGCTTCAGACCTGCCGGAACGGGCTGCGCAGTCAAGCCCGAAAGGCGTCATTGCGGTGGTACAACGCACCGCGAAAACGGAACAATGACAGCTTCACATGACAGTGATGAAACTGGCTAGGGACAACCCTGTGGATAGGTGGTGGGCAGCCGGTGGGAATCCGGTGGACGCCGGGACCGCCCGCCGGGCAGCGACCCGAGGCTGCATGTGTCGGCCAGGCCGGAGCAGCGGCCGCAGGGAAACGCCGTTGCACCCTTCCCCCGATCATTGCCGGCCAGCGGCCGGCACTACCGGAATCCCAGGGGGGGCGTGCCGGCCGCTGGCCGGCAACGTACGCCCGCAGGCCCCTCACGCCCGGTGCGGGGTACCCAGGTACTCGGCGCTCTGCATTTCGATCAGGCGCGAGGCGGTGCGTTCGAAAGCGCCCTGCAGGCGCTGGCCGGTGTACAGCTCGATCGGCGAGGTGCTGGCGGTGCAGACCAGGTTGACGTGGCGGTCGTACAGCTCGTCGATCAGGTTGACGAAGCGGCGCGCGGCATCTTCGTTCAGGCGGTCGAAGGCGGGAATGCCGCCCAGCAGCACCGTGTTGAACTCGTGCGCGATCTCGATGTAATCCGAGGGCCCGCGCGGGCCTTCGCACAGCGCGGCGAAATCGAACCAGGCAATGCTCTTGCCGCGGCCACGCACCGGAATCTTGCGGCCCTCGATCTCGATGTTGCCGGGCTTGGCCGGCTGGCCGCCGCTCAGCTCGTTCCAGCGCGTGGCCAGCCACTCATCGCTGTCGGCCGCCAGCGGTGCGCGGTATACCGGCGAGCGGGTCAGCGCGCGCATGCGGTAATCCTCGGTACCTTCGGCGTACAGCTCGACGCAGAAGCGCTGCAGCAGGCCAATGGCCGGCAGGAAGCTCTCGCGCTGCAGGCCGTTGAGGTACAGGTTCTCCACTGCGGTGTTGGAGGTGGTGACCAGGGTCACGCCCTCGGCGAACAGGCGCTCCAGCAGCCGCGCCAGCAGCATCGCATCGCCGATGTCGGTGACGAAGAATTCGTCCAGCACCAGCACGCGCAGGTTGCTGCGCCATTCCTGGGCGATCTTCGCCAGCGGGTCGCTCTGGCCCTGGTGCTCGCGCAGGCGCTCGTGGACGCTGCGCATGAAGCGGTGGAAGTGGGTGCGGTACTTCTGCTTGATCGGCAGCCCGTCGTAGAACAGATCAACCAGGAAGGTCTTGCCGCGGCCGACGCCGCCCCAGAAGTACAGGCCCTTGACCGGCTCGGGCTTCTTCCAGAACGAGGACAGGCGGTCCAGCCACCCGTCCTCGGCACTGTCCAGCAGGCCCAGGTGGATGCGGTCCAGCTCGGCCAGCGCCGCATGCTGGGCCGGGTCGTTCTGCCAGTCGCCACGGGCAACCCCTTCCGCGTACCGCTGCGACGGGGTCAGTTCCACGTCGCTCATGCCGCCGCGCCCAGCCAGTGCTTGACGCCGTGGGTCAGCGCGCCGCGCAGGTCGATCAGCTTGCGGTGGAAGAAATGGCTGGTCTCGGGCATGCGCACCAGCTCATGCGGGACATCCAGCGAGTCCAGCCACTGGTAGACAGCCTGCGGGTCGACGATCTCGTCCTGCTCGCCCTGGATCACCAGCCAACGGGCCGGCGGTGCGATGCCGTCGAAGTCCCAGCGGCCGGCCGGCGGCGCGATCGAGATCAGCGCTTCCGGCTGCAACTCGGCCGCGGCCTTCAGTGAAACGAACGCGCCGAAGCTGAAACCGGCCAGCCACAGGCGGTCGTCCGGACGCTGGCTGCGCACCCAGGCGGCGACGGCCTTCAGGTCGTCCTGCTCGCCCACGCCATGGTCGAACTCACCGGCCGAACCACCCACGCTGCGGAAGTTGAAGCGCACCGTGGCGATGCCCAGCTCGCGCAGGGTGGTGGCGGTCATGGTGACCACCTTGTTGTGCAGGGTGCCGCCTTCGGTGGACAGCGGATGGCAGATGATGGCCACGATCGGCTGCACCGGCGCATCGGCCTTGGGCAGGTCGACGACCACTTCCAGCGGGCCGGCCGGGCCGTCCAGTTCGAGGCAGGCGGTTTCGCCGGGGGCGACGGGGAACGAGTGCTTGTGCATGGCACCATGATACCGTCCCCCGCCCCTGCCCTGTGCCCGTCCCATGCTCTACCTGTCTTTGGCCGTGATCTGCAGCGTGCTGGTTTCGGTGTTGTTGAAGGTGGCCGGACGCCGCCAGCTGGATGTTTCGCAGATGGTCACCTGGAACTATCTGGTGGCGGCAACGCTCACCGCCGTGGTGCTGCGGCCGCCACTGGATGCGCTGCGCGCGCCGCACGCGCCGTGGCTGTCATTGCTGGCGCTGGCGGTGGTGCTGCCCTCGATTTTCCTGGTGCTGGGCCGCGCGGTGGCGGTGGCCGGCATCGTCCGCAGCGACGTGGCGCAGCGGCTGTCGCTGCTGCTGTCATTGGCCGCCGCCTTCCTGTTCTTCGGCCAGACTGCCACGCCGTGGAAGCTGGCCGGGCTCGGCCTGGGCCTGCTGGCAATGGTGGCCATCAGCCTGCGTCCGCGCGGACCGGCGGTGGCGTCCTCGCCCGGTGGCTGGGGCTGGCTGCTGGCGGTATGGGCTGGGTTTGCGGTGGTGGACGTGCTGCTCAAGCAGGTGGCGCTGTCCGGCACGCCGTCGATGGCGGCGGTGCTGGCCAGCTTCAGCGTGGCCTTCGTGCTGATGCTGGCGTTGCAGCTGTGGCGGCACGCCAGTGGCCGCAGCCGGTTGGCCTGGCGCAACCTCGGCGCAGGTGCGCTGCTGGGCCTGCTCAATGGCGGCAACATCCTCTTCTATGTGCACGCCCACCAGTCGATGCCGGACAGCCCGGCCACCGTGTTCGCCGGCATGAACATCGGCGTGGTGGTGCTGGGCGCGCTGGTGGGCGTGTTCGCCTTCGGCGAGGCCACCACGAAGTGGAACCGCGCCGGCCTGGCGCTGGCGGTGCTGGCGATCGGACTGATCGCCTGGGGGTGAGCGTTGGTTGCGGCGGGCCATTTCCGCGCCCGCGGTGGGATGTCACTTTTCTTTTCGCGCGAAAAGAAAAGTAACCAAAAGAAACGCGCCGCCAGCCGCGAGCCGCGAGCCGGTGCTGTGCACCGGTACCCTGCGCTTCTCGATGAACCAGGGGACGGCGCCGAACTCGCTGCGCTCAAACATCGGCGCCTCTTCGCCCCTGATTCACCTGCGATGCTCGGCTCGCTTGAAGACGGACTGGAAGATCAAAAGCAACGGCAGGATCCGTGCCGATCAAGGTCCCTCCCAGAGCAGATCCCCGCCGAACCTTATCTGTCGAAACCCAACAACAGCGGGTCGTGGTCGGAGCTGCGCCACGGGCCCTGCACGTTGCGGCCCTGGTAGCCACTGGCGTCCTGTTCGTCGGCATTGCTGTGCCACTCGGCGGCACCGCGCAGGCGCTTGGCCATGCCCGGGCTCAGCAGCGCGTGGTCGAGGCGGCCGGTATAGCCGTTGTAGACGTAGCTGTAGGGATGCTCGACCTTGGCGACCTTGAACGCGTCTTGCCAGCCCAGGTCATGCAGGGTGCGGATCGGGTCTTCCATCGCGTAGGCATTGAAATCGCCGAGCAGCACCGCGTCCTTTGCACCGGTACCGGTCGGGTCGGTCTGCAGCCAGGCGTGCAGCTGCTGCGCCGAGGTCACGCGGGTGGCGTTCCAGCAGCCCTGGTTGTCGTTGTGGTCGGCGTCGGCACCGGCGGCGTCGCGGCAGCCCTTTGACTTGAAGTGGTTGGCCACCACCACGAACGGCGCGCCCTGCTTGCCCTGGAAAGCCTGCGCCAGCGGCACGCGGCTGTGCTCGACGAACGGGCCACCGGTCAGCGTAGCCGGCTTGCCCACCGGCTGCAGGCGCGCGCTGCGGTAGATGATGCCGACCCGGATCGGGTTGTCGCCGGGGCCGTTGCCGGCATCGACAAAGCGCCAGTCGCCCTGCGCGCCACGGTCGCGGTTGAGGGCATCGACCAGTTCGGCGATGGCCGACTGCGGACCGTAGCCGTCGTTCTCCAGTTCCATCAGCGCGGCGACATCGGCGCCCAGCGCGTTGACCGTGGTGACCAGCTTGGCCACCTGCGCCTTGTGTTCCTCCAGCGTGCGTGCGCCGCGCAGGGTCGGGAAGCCACCGCCCTGGCCGTCGCCGTTGAAGAAGTTCTCCAGGTTGAAGGCCGCCACGTGCAGGCTGCCCGGCACGGTCGGCACCGCCGGACGCTTCAGCTCCGGCAGCTTCAGCACGCCTTCGACCTGCAGGCGCGGATGGCCCTGTGCGTCCACGCGCACGATGCCCTGCACATCGCGCAGCTGCATGCCGGTGCGCAGCACCGGGTGGGCCGGCAGGTAGGCCACGCTGGCCGGGTCGCGGGCATCGCTGCCGTCGTCCAGCACCAGCCGGCGGCGCTGGTTGTCGGCCATCACCTGCTCGTAGCCGGCAGTACCCGGCGCGGCCACTTCGGTGGGCTGCCAGAGACGGCCATCGAAGGCCACGGTGAGCTGGCCAAAGCGCTCAAGGCCGTCGGTACCGGCCAGGGTGAGCGGTGCGGCGATGCGCACGCGCTGGCCATCCAGCACACGCCAGTCGGCCGGCGCGGCGGTCAGCACCACGGTGGCGCTGCTGCGCGCGGCCGAGGGCGACGCGACCGGTGCGGCCTGCGGCTGGGCCTGGGCAAAGGCGCCGGCCGGCAGCAGCAGGGACAGGGCAAGGGCGAGGGAACGGCGGCGCATCAACGGGCGACTCCATGGAAGAGGCGCACAGACTAACCCTGAAATGCGAAACCCCAGCGACGCGCGCGGTTTTGGCCTTGGCCGGCAAAGCCGCCGGCGGCAGACGGAGAACGACCGCGGCGATTGGGGCGACCGGCGGGTAGAGTCGACTGTTAATCGACTATCGCGCGCAGCGCGGGCTTTTTCGGTGGCGTTGGGAAGAGCAGTCGACCAACAGTCGACTCTACTCCCTTCCCGCGGTTCCGCCATCCCGTTCGGCCGTTCCATGTTTCGACGTTTCCGCCGTTTCGCGGTTTGGCCGTCCCGGCGCCTACTTCAGGTTGCCCAGCATCCAGTCCACGGTGGCGTGGATCTGTTCCTCGGTCAGCGCCGGGTTGCCACCCTTGGGCGGCATGATGCCGCCATCCGGGCCGGTGTAGCCCTCGATGGCGTGCTTGTAGAGGGTGTCCTTGCCCTGCGCGATGCGCTTGTCCCAGTGCGAATGGTCCAGCGTCGGCGCCATGCCCACGCCGGTGGTGTGGCAGGCGGTGCACAGATTGTCGAAGATGACCTTGCCGTCCTTGGTGCCACCGTAGGCCACCTGCGAGGCGGCCTTGGCCAGCGCGGCGGCCTTGGCCGCTGCCTGCGCGGCGGCGCCGGTGCTGCCGGCATAGACCGCGCCGGTGGGCGAAATGCGCTGTTCGGTGCGCTTGGCCGCCGTCGGCGACACCTCGGGCGGAATCCGGGTGTGGATGTAGGCGGCTAGGAGGATGAGGCCGAGGGTGATGGTCGCCAGCAGCGCGATCACCATGGAGAAGCGTTTCAGGAACTCCAGATCGTAATTCCGCACTCTTCGTTACCCCTGGCTGATAGTCGTTGGACCACGGCTGAGCGACTGCGTGATGGACCGAGTATAGAACGCGCTTTGCGTGCGACAACAGGCGTCACTGCTGGTGCGGCGCAACATGCCAGGGGCTGGGGTCAGATCCCTTTTGCGGCGCAGAAGGGATCTGACCCCAGCAACAGAAGCCGGCCAGCGGCCGGCTCTACCACGTTACCGGGCGCCGATCGCGCGCAGGCAGAAGCTGCAGATCGCATCCACCAGCGCGTCTTCGTCGCGGTGCGCTTCGCGGCTGGGTGCGGTCGGGCCGACCATCGCCTCGGTGAAGGCGCCGACCAGGCAGGCGGCGGCCACATGCGCGTCCTGCGCCGGCAGCTCACCGGCGGCCACGCCCTCCTCCACCAGCCGCAGGAAGACATCCCCAAAGGCACGACGGCCACGCATGCGTTCGGCTTCCACGTCCGGGTCGACCGGCTCGACGATGAAGGCATGGGCCAGCCCCGGCCCGGCCAGGGCGCGGCGAACGAAGGCGGTGATCGCCAACCGCAGGCGCTCGCTGGCCACCTCCGGACCACTGGCGATGCGCTCCATGATCGCGACCTCGTGGGCCACCGCGGCGTTGAGCACCTCCACGAACAGCTCGGCCTTGGACGGGAAATGGCGATAGATCAGGCCGGTGGACACCCCCGCCTGGGTTGCCACGGCGGTCACCGGGGCGTTGCGCCAGCCGCCGGTGGCGACCAGCTCACGGGTGGCCAGCAGGATCCGTTCACGGGCCCCGGCCAGGCGTTCTTCCATCAGTGCAGAGCGTTTGTAGGCCATGTTTTGATTCTGGTTTCAATTTTTGAATTTGTATTCACTTCTTATCCGAACCCCGCTACGCTGGGGTCCAATCGCCCGTGCGGGCAGCGGTCCTGCAGACCGCCGCCCGCTCCCCCGCCGGGTGCGTCCATTTCCTGCCATCCCGTCGTGGAGCCACCACAATGCACGTGCCATCCCTGAACTTCGACCTTGGCGAAGACATCGACCTGCTGCGCCAGAGCGTGGCCCATTTTGCCGCCGCCGAGGTCGCACCGCTGGCCGCCGAGGCCGATGCCAGCAACCAGTTCCCGCTGGCCCTGTGGCCGAAGCTGGGCGAACAGGGCCTGCTCGGCCTCACCGTGGAAGAAGCATACGGCGGCACCGGCATGGGCTACCTGGCCCATGTGGTGGCGATGGAAGAGATCTCGCGTGCCTCCGGCGGCATTGGCCTGTCCTATGGCGCGCATTCCAACCTGTGCGTGAACCAGCTGCGCAAGAACGGCAACGAAGAACAGAAGCAGCGCTTCCTGCCCGGCCTGTGCGACGGCAGCCTGGTCGGTGCGCTGGCGATGAGCGAGCCGGGTGCCGGTTCGGACGTGGTGTCGATGAAGCTGCGCGCCGACAAGCGCGGCGACCGCTACGTGCTCAACGGCAACAAGATGTGGATCACCAACGGCCCGGATGCCGACGTGCTGGTGGTCTATGCCAAGACCGACATGGACGCCGGCGCCAAGGGCATCACCGCGTTCCTGGTCGAGAAGGGCATGAAGGGCTTCTCCACCGCGCAGAAGCTGGACAAGCTGGGCATGCGCTCCTCGCCCACCTGCGAGCTGGTGTTCCAGGACTGCGAAGTGCCGGAAGAAAACGTGCTGGGCCAGGTTGGCGGTGGCGTGCGCGTGCTGATGTCCGGCCTGGACTACGAGCGCGTGGTGCTGTCCGGCGGCCCGCTGGGCCTGATGGCCGCGGCGATGGACGTGGTGATGCCGTACGTGCACGAGCGCCACCAGTTCGGTGAGGCGATCGGCAGCTTCCAGCTGATCCAGGCCAAGATCGCCGACATGTACGTCGGCCTGGGCGCCTGCCGCGCCTATGTCTATGCCGTGGCGCGCGCCTGCGACCAGGGCCGCACCACCCGCCAGGACGCCGCCGGTGCCATCCTGTACGCCGCCGAGAAGGCCACCTGGCTGACCGGCCAGGCGATCCAGATCCTGGGCGGCAACGGCTACATCAACGAATACCCGACCGGCCGCTTGTGGCGCGACGCCAAGCTGTATGAAATCGGCGCCGGCACTTCGGAGATCCGCCGCATGCTGATCGGCCGCGAACTGTTCCAGCGCACCCTGTAAGGCCACCGCGATGACCGTCCTGAACAGCCAGCTGCAACCGGGCAGCGATACCTTTGAAGCCAACCGCGCGGCCATGCAGGCCGTGGTTGACGATCTGCACGCCACCCTGGCGCGCACCGCGCTGGGTGGCAGCGAAGCCGCACGCGCCAAGCACACCGCACGCGGCAAGCTGCTGGTGCGTGACCGCATCGACGCCCTGCTCGACCCCGGTAGCGCCTTCCTCGAAATCGCGCCGCTGGCCGCGCATGGCATGTACGAAGACGCCGTGCCGGCCGCCGGCGTGGTGGCCGGCATCGGCCGGGTGAGCGGCGTGGAGTGCGTGATCGTGGCCAACGATGCCACGGTCAAGGGCGGCACCTACTATCCCATGACGGTGAAGAAGCACCTGCGCGCGCAGGAGATTGCCGAACAGAACCACCTGCCGTGCATCTACCTGGTCGATTCCGGCGGCGCGTTCCTGCCGCTGCAGGACGAAGTCTTCCCCGACCGCGACCATTTCGGCCGCATCTTCTACAACCAGGCCAACCTGTCGGCGCAGGGCATTCCGCAGATCGCCTGCGTGATGGGCAGCTGCACCGCTGGTGGCGCCTACGTGCCGGCGATGAGCGACGAGACGGTGATCGTGCGCGAGCAGGGCACGATCTTCCTCGGCGGCCCGCCGCTGGTGAAGGCGGCCACCGGTGAAGTAGTGACCGCCGAGGAACTGGGCGGCGCCGAAGTGCACACCCGCATATCCGGCGTGGCCGACCACATGGCTGACAACGATCTGCAGGCACTGGCACGGGTGCGTGCGATCATCGCGCAGCTGAACTGGCGCAAGCCGGAACCGGCGATGGCGGTGCAGGCCAGCGAAGAACCGCTGCTGCCGGCACACGAACTGTACGGTGTGATCCCGGCCGATACGCGCAAGCCCTACGACGTGCGCGAAGTGATCGCGCGCCTGGTCGATGGCTCGCGCTTCGACGAGTTCAAGCCGCGCTATGGCGCAACGTTGGTCACCGGCTTCGCCCATCTGAACGGCTACCCGATCGGCATCATCGCCAACAACGGCATCCTGTTCTCCGAGTCGGCGCTGAAGGGCGCGCACTTCATCGAGCTGTGCACCCAGCGCAACATTCCGCTGGTGTTCCTGCAGAACATCACCGGCTTCATGGTCGGCCGCAAGTACGAACAGGGCGGCATCGCCAAGGACGGCGCCAAGCTGGTGATGGCGGTGGCCTGCGCCAAGGTTCCCAAGTTCACCGTGGTGATCGGCGGTTCGTTCGGCGCCGGCAACTACGGCATGTGCGGCCGCGCGTACTCGCCGAACTTCCTGTGGATGTGGCCGAACGCACGCATCGGCGTGATGGGCGGCGAGCAGGCCGCCAGCGTGCTGGCCACGGTCAAGCGCGATGGCATCGAAGCCAAGGGCGGCCAGTGGCCGGCTGCGGAGGAAGACGCGTTCAAGGCGCCGATCCGCGACCAGTTCGAGCAGCAGGGCCACCCGTACTACGCCAGCGCGCGCCTGTGGGACGACGGCGTGATCGATCCGGCCGACACCCGCCGGGTGCTGGCCCTGGCGCTGTCGGCCAGCCTCAACGCCGCCCCGCAGCAGACGCGCTTCGGCGTGTTCCGCATGTAATCCATGCCATGACCGAGCACGCTCCCATGAAGCCCGTTGCCATGTTCACCAAAGTCCTGATCGCCAACCGTGGCGAAATCGCCTGTCGCGTCATCGCCACCTGCCGCCGCCTCGGCATCGCCACCGTGGCGGTGTATTCCGATGCCGACCGCAACGCGCGCCACGTGCGCCTGGCCGACGAAGCCATCCGCATTGGTCCGGCCGCCGCGCGTGAGAGCTACCTGCGCGGCGATGCGCTGCTCGACGCGGCACGCGCGACCGGCGCGCAGGCGATCCACCCCGGCTACGGCTTCCTGTCCGAGAATGCCGACTTCGCCGATGCCTGCGCCGCCGCCGGCATCACCTTCATCGGGCCGCCGGCCAGCGCGATCCGCGCGATGGGCGACAAGAGCGCGGCCAAGGCGCTGATGGCCAAGGCCGGTGTACCGCTGACCCCGGGCTACCACGGCGACCAGCAGGCACCGGACTTCCTGCGCACGCAGGCCGACGCCATCGGCTACCCGGTACTGATCAAGGCCAGCGCCGGTGGCGGTGGCAAGGGCATGCGCAAGGTCGAGCGCAGCGAGGACTTCGTCGATGCGCTGGCCAGCTGCCAGCGCGAGGCGGCCTCGGCGTTCGGCAACGACCACGTTCTGGTCGAGAAGTATGTCGAGCGCCCGCGCCATATCGAGATCCAGGTATTCGGCGACAGCCACGGTGACGCGGTGTACCTGTTCGAGCGCGACTGCTCGGTGCAGCGCCGCCACCAGAAGGTGCTGGAAGAAGCGCCGGCCCCGGGCATGAGCGCGGAACGTCGTGCTGCGATGGGCAAGGCGGCGGTCGATGCCGCGCGCGCGGTGGGCTATGAAGGTGCGGGCACGGTGGAGTTCATCGCCGGCCCGGACGGCGATTTCTACTTCATGGAAATGAACACCCGCCTGCAGGTCGAGCACCCGGTCACCGAGTACATCACCGGTACCGACCTGGTGGAATGGCAGCTGCGCGTGGCCTCGGGCCAGCCGCTGCCGCTGCGCCAGGAGCAGCTGGCCATCCACGGCCACGCGATCGAAGCGCGCCTGTATGCCGAAGATGCCGACCGTGGCTTCCTGCCCTCCACCGGCACTCTGCGCCGCCTGCGCCTGCCGGCCCCGTCGGCCCATGTGCGCGTGGATACCGGCGTGGAGGAAGGCGACAGCATCACCCCGTACTACGACCCGATGATTGCCAAGCTGATCGTCTGGGACGTGGACCGTGATGCCGCGCTGCGCCGCATGAGCCAGGCGCTGGCCGACTGCCAGGTGGTAGGCGTGACCACCAATGCCGGCTTCCTGCGCCGGCTGGTGAATACCGATTCGTTCGCGCACGCCAGGCTGGATACCGCGCTGATCGAACGCGAACAGGCGGCATTGAGCGCAGTGGGCGACACGGATGATGCCCTGTGGCAGCTGGCCGCCGTGGCCGCGGTTGCTGGCACTGCCGGTGCCAGCACCGACGCGCGCGACCCGCATTCGCCATGGCAGGCCCAGGATGGCTGGCGCCTCGGCGCATCGGCACCGCGCGTGCTGCCGCTGCAGCAGGGCGAACGCAAGCACACGCTCAAAGTGTGGGCACAGGCCGATGGCTGGCGCGTGCAGCGCGATGACGCCGCGCCGGTTCAGGTGATCGGCACAGCCGATGCGCAGCATCTTACCGTGCAGCTGGGCGAACGCCGCTGGTCGCTGCAGCTGCTGCGCGACGGTGACCAGCTGTACCTGTTCGGCGCCGACGGCCAGCACCGCTTCACCCTGCACGATCCGGTGGGCGAATCGGACCACGCCGTGGCGGATGCCGGCAGCCTGCTGGCGCCGATGCCGGGCAAGATCGTCGCGACACTGGTCGCGGCCGGCACCGAGGTCAAGCGCGGCACGCCGCTGGTGGTGCTGGAAGCGATGAAGATGGAGCACACCCTGCAGGCACCGGCGGATGGGACGGTGAAGGGCTATCGCGCCAAGGCCGGCGACCAGGTGGGTGATGGCGCGGTACTGGTGGACTTCGAAGCGGCGTGATGCAGCAGAGGCCGCGCGGGGTCAGCCCGCGCGGTCTTCAAGGTTCCAGATCGTGCCTGCAGGGTCCAGCTCGCTGGTCGTCATCCGTGATGCACGCCATCCGAAACCGCAGACCGCGAGTACCCCCTCGTTGATCGTGTCCAGGCCCAGGGCACGTTCGATGGGCTTTTCGTTGATCGCTGCAGTAATGAATGCTCCCAGGCCGGCATCCGTGGCCGCCAGGTACAGCGTCTGGGATAGATGTCCCGCCTCCATCGCGACAACCCGATAGCTTTTCCCATGCTGGCGATACTTCCAGTACGTCCTGTTGAAACGCGGGGCCAGGACCACCAGCACGTGCGCATCCGCGAACCAGTGCTGCTGCCCGACCATGGACATCACGAAGTCGCGATCGATGGCCACGGGGCACTCAACCGGCATCAGTCCGTGGCCCTGCGCTCGATAGAGGTACATGCCCGCGGCAAGTCCATCGACATTGCGCACCAGCACGTAGGCTTCCACAGGATGCAGTCCGCCGCCCGAAGGTACGTTCTTCTTCAGGAACACCAGATCATCGCCTTCGCGCTGGCAGCTGCTGCTGCCGAATGCCCGTTGCAGCATCTGGCTCAGCAGGGACAGCGGCAGTGATCGGGTGACATCGAAGTTCCGGCAGGTGACGCGCCGCGCCAGCAGTGCGTCGAAATCGTTGGACTGCTGAGGCGGCAGTGGTACCAACCCAGCGTCGGCAGCGGCAGCGTGCGGTGGCGGCGGTCCCAACGTCCTGCGCATCTGCGAGGCCGTTTCGATCTGTGATTCACGCATGTTGCGAACGGCGTCAACATCCTCCCAGCGTGAGAAGGCATGCATGACCGCAGCCAGGGGGTGCCAATGCGTTGCACGCAGCCGCTCGTCACGAGCGGCAACATCGTCATCCTGTCCGCGGATCAACACCAGGCCACTGGCGATCAGCAGGTCCATCGCGGGTGAACAGGCCTCCCCTGCCTCAAGCGTGGTCCATGCACTTGGGCTCAGACTTCCCAGCAGTGCCTGTGCCGCAGCGTCCAGCACCACCGGTCCATCCAGGTGGGGGGCGAGTGCCTCCCAGGCAAGCGTGCGCACCAGCCCATCACCACCGCGCAGCAGGCCCTCAAACTCAAACCGGATCTGCTCGGTGGGCTGTACCACTACGATCGCGCAGCGCCTGACATCCATCGGATCAGCCCTTCCTTCATCGTGAATCCACGTTATCGAACCGCGACCCGATTCCTTTACATCTCCCGCTCTACCCTCTCAAGAACCGCTTTGCCAAGCCGACATCACCACTGCCCCTCGACACTCCATGGATGCAGTACACAATGCCCACGTTGACGCTCTCGCTGCCGGTCGCAAGGACGCTGGTTCAGCGCCTCGCCACCGATGACACCTTCCGCCAGCTCTTCGCCACCGACACGGCTGCCGCGATACTGCTGGCTGGACACGTTCCATCCAACCCGGCTGACCTTCAGCAGTTCGTCCAGGATTGCTGCAAGAACATCTGCCTGGCGGAGAAAGACGTCATCGCACAGGCCGAAGACCAGATCATCGCCATGCTGACCAGTGGTACCGGCTACTCCGTGCCGATGCTGGAGGACGGTTACGGCTCGCCGCGCACGCTGCGCTGAGGCATCGAGGCCATGGTGTCGGCGGCCTCGATTGCCGGCGCCGCCATGAGCCTCCGCACATCCACTACGTTAAGCGCCTGCAGGCAGAAGCTGCATTGCGCTTCTGCATATGCAAATCCGGGGCGATCACGCAGCCAACGCGTCTGCTCCTGGGCAACATCCTTCAGGCCCGCCTCCAGCGCCAGGTCACGCACTGCCAGCCGCACCTGCAGGCGTGGCTGCTTCTTCAACAGCGGTACGAGCAGGTCCAGCCCGGCCTGGGGCCGGCCCTCATGCTGCATCATCCGCCCGGCCAACAGGGTGACGTACTGGCGCAACACGCTGCTGTCAGGGAGATCCTGAAGCGCGTTCATCCGGGCCTGGACCGCCTTGGCCGGTGCGGCATCGCCCAGTCTCAGTGCCAGCAAGGCTGCCGCGTGTGCTGCAACCAGGCGATCCACTACCTCCACCGCGGGTTCGCCGCTCAGCTCTGCGAACGGCGCGGTCGCGGCCACGCGCGCCACCATCAGCGCCTTCGACCTTCTGCCGGCCATCATGTAGGCGACGGCCAGGGGCATGTCGAAGTTGTACCGATCCATGCCCTGGCGCTGTCCGGCAAGCATCCTTCCCTGTTCGGCGAGCTTGATGGCGCCCTCGACATCGCCTTGGTCAAGCGCAATCGTGGTAGCGAAATTGCTAGCATGGAAGTTGCCTGGATCGATCCGCGCAAGCAGCGCATTGGCCTTCTCGAACTCGGAACGCGCTGCCGCCACCGTCGCCTGGCGCATCAATGCACCTTCCCAACCATTGCCGGCGGCACGGCTGAACGCGATGTCAGCCTCTGCATAGCGCTCGCTGGCCAGCAAGGCGCGGCCGTACTGGTCCTGCGCGATCTCAGGCAGCTCGACCCTGCTTTGTGCAACACGCCTGGAAAGCGCCAGGGCCTCGGCAAGGCGGTTCTCGTGGAAAAGATTCAGACCGGCGTTGTAGCTTGCAGGCATGTAATCCGGATACAGCTCCGCCATGCGCGCCCAGCCATCGGTGGCACGATCCGGATCACTGATCTGCAGCGCCCAGTTCTGCACGTACAGGCGCTCGCGTGGTGTAAGGTGCCCTGATCGACGGTCGGCCTCTGCCAGCAGACGCCGGGCATCGCGGTAATTCATCATGGCGAAGCGACAGCGGGCTTGGCCCAGCCATGCCAGGGCGAACTCAGGATCGACCTCGATCGCCTGTCCGAAGAACGCCATCGCGCCGTTGAAATCTCCTCGGCTGTAGCGCTTCTGGCCCAAGGCAAACGCACGCAACGCATCCATGCTGCCCGTGGTCACCTCCGGCAGGGATTGGCTGTCGCGCTGGATCAATGCGGGCTCTTCGCCCAGGCGATCGCGCAGCTGGCGCGAAACATCGTCCACCGCCGCCAGTACCGCACCCGCCTTCGCATCGGCGGATACCACGGCCAGGGTGCGCAGCGTCGACGGCTCGACCACCTCCACGCTGAAGCGGGTTCGGCCGCCGACATCGGTCGCCGATGGCACGAACACCAGGCGGGCGCCCGTGCGCACCGCCACAGCGGCGGCATCGCCACGTTCGCGGACGCCGCGATCCGGCGGTTTCCGCATCATCTCAAGGGTGCGGCCGACGCGGTCGTCACTGACGACGTTGACGTAGCGGGACTGCTCGAGACTGATCCGGAACGCCTGGTCCAGGGCGTCATCGAGCAGTCGATTGCCGGTGAGGTTATGCAGCCCGCCGAGCACCACCCAGTCGCGTTCGGCGAACGCGATGGCCGGCTGTGGCCGGGTCAGCAACCAGACGCCAAGCACCGCGGCCAGCAGTACGGCGGCCTGCGCCGCCATCGCCAGCGGACGGCGCCACAACGGAAGATCACGCCGGGCCTTGGCCGTGTGCCGCAGCCGCCCCGGCGTGGGCATGCCCGCCGCCTGCACGCCGTAGACTTCGGCTGGCTGGCTCACGCCCTTGAAGCGCCATCGCCCGAACGATCGCCATTGCAGGCCTTCAGCCATCGCGCCCAGCGACCCACTGGAGCGACGCACGATGGATTCGGCCACCGCCGAAAGCAGGATCTGGCCCGGACGTGCCAACTGCATCAGGCGCGCCGCCGTCGGCTTGGCCAGGCCTTCGACTTCAATCGCCTTGGCGCCAGCCCGCACTGCCTCGGCGCTGTTCTCCCAGGTCAGCACATCGCCCACATGCAGACCGGCCCGCGCCTGCAGATGGATCTCGTGTCTCTGCCCCAGCGGCTGCAGCCCACGCTGGTAATCCAATGCGAAGCCAAGCGCGTCGATCGGGCGCTCGAACAGCATGAACAGCCCGTCGGAGCGATCGATCAGCTGGCCGTTCCAGCGCTGCTGCAGCGCCAGCACCAGCCGGTCGTGTTCCTGGAACAGTTCGGCGGCAGCGACATCGCCGATGCGTTCGACCAGCAGCAGCGAGTCACACAGGTCGGTGAACAGCAGGGCGCGCAGTTGCTGGTTGTGCGGCGCCGACGTTCCGTTGTCGCCATTCATCGCCTCTGTCTCCCGATCTAGGGTGAGTCCACTGCGTCTGCCCAACGCAGGCAGTTGCCACCATCACGCTTGGCCTGGTACAGCGCACGATCCGCGCTGGCGTACCACTCGCTCCAGCCCGCATCCGGGTCCAGCAGGCTGGCACCGATGCTGACCAGGCTGACGTGCGGCGTGCCGTGGCTGCGCTCGAGCAGGCCGTGTACCGCGCTGAGGATGAACTCTGCCGCGTGCTGCACGATCTCGTGGTTGCCACGACGCAGGATCAGGCAGAACTCGTCACCGCCGAGCCGGCAGGCCAGGTCCTGCTCGCCGGCCATCGAGCGCAGGATGTTGCCCATGCTCTGCAGCACGCGATCGCCGGCCTGGTGGCCATGGCGGTCATTGATCTGCTTGAAGCGGTCGCAGTCGATGAGCAGCAGCGCCTGCGGCAGCCCACTGCCATCGGCGCGGCATTCCTGCAGGTACAGGGTGAGGCCACGGCGGTTGTGCAGCCCGGTCAGTTCATCGGTACGCACCAGTTCACGGGTGTGGGTCAGCTGGTGGGTAGTGATGTACAGATTGTCCAGCGCGGTTTCCAGATCATGGTTGCGCCGGCGCAGCTGGCTGATCAGGGCCTGTTCGTTGGTCAGCACGCGCATGATCGTGCGGCGCAGGAAGTAGGCGACCAGGCCCGGATCGGATTCCACCAGACGATGGAAGTCGGCGGGCCCCAGCTCAAGCACCTCGCAGTCCACCAGGGCGCGCGCACTGGCGCTGCGCGGGTGGTCACCCACCAGCAGGCCCAGCTCACCGAAGAACTCCTGCTGCCCGAGGGTCTTGATCACCAGGTCCTCGCCGAAATCCAGTTCGATCTGGCCTTCCAGGATCACGTACATGCGCTCGCCACGGTGGCCACGCTGGAACAGCCACTGCCCGGCATGAAGCTTGCGTGGACGGGCAAATCTGGCGAACAATGCGACCTCGGCATCGGACAGCAGCGCATGCACGATCTCGGCCATCGCCACCCGGGCGATACCTGACGTCACATCACTGTTCTCGGCCGCACCCCTGCCGGTCATTCCCTGCACCCGCCGCCAGCGTCCCCTGGTGAGCCGCGGAGCATAGCACCGCTTTAAAATGTGCGCCCTATCTCATTTTGAGCCTTGTGGTCCGCTTTCCCGATGTGAAGGCGCACGGTGGCCGTTCTGCCCGCCACGGTCCAGGGAAAAGTCGTTCCGGATCAATCTGATGGCCACCTTCACAGGGTTTCGGCCAAGTTGCCGGACTGTGGGGTGCGCTGGATTGACGCTGCATGCGTTCATCGTGTTTCCATCGATACAACAACGCCGGCAGGTCCCCCGACCGGCCGGCGTTGCCTGGCCCTTCCCTGGCCACCCTGATCGGATTCGCGACCCCGGTAGAGCCGGCCGCTGGCCGGCTTCTCCGTAGTGCCCGAAGGCGCACGTGGGTGCCGGCCAGCGGCCGGGCACTACCGCATCACGCAGCGCGTTCGCTGCGCCCGCCGTGGAACTGCTCTTCTTCGGTCGAGCCGGTCAACGCGGTGGTCGAGGACTGGCCCTGCTGGATCGCCTGGGTCACGGCATCGAAGTAGCCGGTGCCAACCTCGCGCTGGTGCTTGACCGCGGTGAAGCCGCGCTCGGCGGCTTCGAACTCGGCTTCCTGCAGTTCCACGAACGCGCTCATCTGGCGGCGTGCGTAGCCGTGGGCCAGATTGAACATGCCGTAGTTCAGCGCGTGGAAGCCGGCCAGGGTGATGAACTGGAACTTGTAGCCATAGCTGCCCAGCTCACGCTGGAACTTGGCGATGGTGGCGTCGTCCAGGTTCTTCTTCCAGTTGAAGCTGGGCGAGCAGTTGTAGGCCAGCAGCTTGCCCGGGAACTTCGCATGGATCGCCTCGGCGAACCTGCGTGCGAATTCCAGGTCCGGCTTGCCGGTCTCGCACCACACCAGGTCGGCGTAGGGCGCGTAGGCCAGGCCACGGCTGATCGCCTGGTCCAGGCCATTGCGGGTCTTGTAGAAGCCCTCGACGGTGCGCTCGCCGGTGGTGAACGGGCGGTCGTTGCCGTCGATGTCACTGGTCAGCAGATCCGCGGCCTCGGCATCGGTGCGCGCGACCAGCAGGGTCGGCACGCCCAGCACGTCGGCGGCCAGGCGTGCGGCGTTGAGCTTCTCGATGGCCTCGCGGGTCGGCACCAGCACCTTGCCGCCCATGTGGCCGCACTTCTTCACCGACGCCAGCTGGTCTTCGAAATGCACGCCGGCGGCGCCGGCCTCGATCATCGCCTTCATCAGTTCGAAGGCGTTGAGTACGCCCCCGAAACCGGCTTCGGCGTCGGCCACGATCGGCTGCAGGAAGTCGATGTCATCCTTGCCTTCGGCGTGGTGCAGCTGGTCGGCACGCAGCAGCGTGTTGTTGATGCGCTTGACCACCGCCGGCACCGAATCGGCCGGGTACAGCGACTGGTCCGGATACATCTGGCCGGCCAGGTTGGCGTCGGCCGCCACCTGCCAGCCGGACAGGTAGATCGCCTTCAGCCCGGCCTTGACCTGCTGCATGGCCTGGTTGCCGGTCAGTGCACCCAGCGCGTTGACGAACTCGCGCTCATGCAGCGATGCCCACAGCTTCTCCGCACCCAGGCGGGCCAGCGAATGCTCGATGTGGACGGTGCCGCGCAGGCGCACCACGTCGGCGGCGCTGTAGTTGCGCTGGATGCCTTCCCAACGCGGGTTGGTATCCCAGTCGTGCTGGATCTGTTCGGCAGTGGGCAGCTTGCTCATGTCTTTCTCCAGTTCGGTTCGTGCGTGCAGCGGGGAGGGAAACGGCGGGTTTGCGGGCAGTCGGTCAGTCGATACGCGCGTAGGCCGGCAGGGTCAGGAAATCGGTCAGTTCGTCGCTGCGGCTCAGTTCGCCGAGCAGGGCGATGGCCTCGCCGATGCGTGCGCCACCGGGCAGCGCGGCGGTATCGCCCAGCCGTGCCGGCAGCTGCGAGAGGGTGGAATCCAGCAGCGCGAGGTCGATCGCGGTGCCGTCGTCCAGCTGCTGGCCCGGCGTGTGCAGCCACTGCCACAGCTGGCTGCGACTGATCTCGGCGGTGGCCGCATCCTCCATCAGGTGGTGGATCGGCACGCAGCCGTTGCCATCCAGCCAAGCGGCCAGGTAGCGCACGCAGACTTCCACGTTGCCTTCGAAACCGGCGCGGGTGATGGTGCCCGGCGGCCGTGCGATCAGTTCGTCGCGGCCGACGCGCACGTCCTGGCGCAGCACGCTGTGCTGGTTCGCACCGGGCATGTGTTCGTCGAAGATCGCCATCGCCACCGGAATCAGCGCCGGGTGCGCAACCCAGGTGCCGTCATGGCCGGCGGTGACTTCGCGCAGCTTGTCGGCGCGCACGCGGGCCATCGCCTGTTCGTTGGCGGCGGCATCGTTGTTGATCGGAATCTGCGCGGCCATGCCGCCCATCGCATGCGCACCGCGGCGGTGGCAGGTCTGGATCAGCAGTTCCGAATAGGCCTTCAGGAACGGCTGGGTCATGGTCACCTGGCCGCGCTCGGGCAGCACGCGATCGGCGTGGCGGCGGAAGGTCTTCAGGTACGAAAAGATGTAGTCCCAGCGCCCGCAGTTCAGGCCGACGATGCGGTCACGCAGCGCGTGCAGGATCTCGTCCATCTCGAACACCGCCGGCAGCGTTTCGATCAGCACCGTCACCTTGATCTGGCCATGCGGCAGGCCGAGCATGCCTTCGATGTGCGACAGCGCGGTCTCCCACAGCGCCGCCTCTTCCATGCTCTGCAGCTTGGGCAGGTAGAAGTACGGGCCGCGGTCCTTCGCCTGCAGGGTGCGGGCGTTGTGGAAGGCGAACACCGCCGCGTCGAACAGGCCACCGGCCAGCGGCTGGCCGTCGATGGCCACGTGCTTTTCGTCCAGGTGCCAGCCGCGCGGGCGCACGATCAGCACCGCCTGCTCGTCGTACGGGCGCAGGCTGTAGTGCTTGCCATTTGCAGCGGTGAATTGCAGATCACCGCGCACCGCCGCCGCCAGCGACTGCTGGCCGGCCAGCAGGTTGCGCCAGGTCGGCGAGGTCGAATCCTCGAAGTCGGCCATGAACACCTTGGCGCCGGAGTTCAGCGCGTTGATGACCATCTTCGGGTCGGTCGGGCCGGTGATCTCGACGCGGCGGTCCTGCAGCGCGGCCGGCAGCGGGGCAACGCGCCAGTCGCCGTTGCGGATCGCGGTGGTGTCTTCGCGGAAGTCCGGCAGGCCGCCCTGGTCGAAGAACGCCTGGCGCTCGCGGCGGGCCTGCAGCCGTGCCTGCCGGCCCGGTTCCACCGCACGGTGCAGCGACACCAGCAGGGCCAGCAGCGGCGCCGGCAGCACGGTGTCCTGGCCGGCCACGCGGGTCGCCAGAGCGATTCCGGGGGTAGCCTTGGCGGCGGGGGTGGGAACAGCGGAAGCGACGGCGGACATGGGGCGACTCCAGCGGTGGGGGAACGACTCCACGGTGCCGCTGGGCCGGAGTATTTGGCAAAACAGTTTTTGCAATGTTCTACATAAGTTGTGCTAATACTCGTGACACGATGAGCACACGCACCCCGCCAAGTCCGCGTTTTTCCTACAAATCCGACCGGCTGAAGCCGCTGCGCGCGTTCTGCCAGACCGTGCGCCTGGGCTCGGTCTCACGGGCGGCTGAGGCACTTTTCGTCAGCCAGCCGGCGATCAGCCTGCAGTTGCAGGCGCTGGAACGGGAGCTGGGGGTGCCGCTGTTCGAGCGCAGCGGGCGCCGCCTGGTGCCCAGCCGCGAGGGCCAGCTGCTGTATGAAATGGCGCAACCACTGGTGGAAAACCTGGACGGGCTGGAGGCGCGCTTCCGCGACAAGGTGCGCGGCCTGGATGCGGGCGAACTGAACATCGCCGCCAACAGTTCCACCATCCTCTACCTGCTGCCGAAGATCGTCGAACGCTTCCGCCTGCATCACCCGGACGTGCGTCTGACCCTGCACAACGCGATCAGCGCCGACGGCACCGACCTGCTGCGCGAGGATGCCGCCGACCTGGCGATCGGTTCGATGACCGATGTGCCGGCCGACCTGAGCTACGCCCCGGCCTACCGCTTCGAGCAGGTGCTGATCGCACCGCACGATCATCCGCTGGCCAGTGGCGGCGAGCTGGAGCTGGCCGACATCGCGCGCTATCCGCTGGTACTGCCGCCGAAGCGGCAGATCACCTACCGCCTGGTGGACCAGGTGTTCCAGCGCCACCGCATCGCCTACACCGTGGCACTGGAGGTCGGCGGCTGGGAGGTGATCAAGCAGTACGTGGCGATGGGCATGGGCATTTCGATCGTGCCGGCGCTGTGCCTGAACGAGGCCGACCGCGAGCGGTTGGCGGCGCGGTCGATGAAGCGCTGGTTCCCGGAACGCAGTTACGGGGTGATCGTGCGCCGGGGCAAGGCGCTGTCGGCGCAGGCGCGGGCGTTCATCGAGCTGATCCAGCCGGAGTTGTTCAGCCCGCGCGATTACGACCAGAGCGGGCATTCGGAGCGGTGAGGGGTGTTCTGGTTTGCAGGGCTGCCGCCCTGCACCTGCAGAGGCCGAAGCAACGGCAACGTCAACGGCAACAGCGGGCATTCCGTGGGATGGCGGGGTGGGTCCGGTTGCGGGGGACGCCGTAAACCCCGCTCCGCGGTCCGGCCCAGCCGCTGGCGGCTGTGCGTTCGGGCGCTTGCGAAGCAATGCTTCGCAAGCAAAGCGCCCTCACCCTTGGGGGCTTGGTCGCGGCATCCATGCCGCTCACACCCCCGCAACCGGACCCACCCCGCCTTCGACAGTTGGTTGCTGCTGTTGGTGCCAGCTGCTGTTGGTGCCAGCTGCTGTTGGTGGGTGCCGACCGTTGGTCGGCACGGGATCGGATCCCATCTCTGATTCATTTCCGGCTGACGATGAATAAACTGGCCCCATGTCCATCGAACTCCGCCACCTGCGTTACTTCCTCGCTGTTGCCGATACGCTGCACTTCGGCCAGGCGGCGGAGCGGCTGGGCATGTCGCAGCCGCCGCTCAGCCAGCAGATCCGCCAGCTGGAGGACCTGATCGGTGCGCGCCTGTTCGTGCGCAGCCATCGTCGTGTGCAGCTGACGCCTGCGGGCGAGCTGCTGCAGGAACGTGCACGCGCCATCGTGCAGCAGGTGGAAACGGCGGTGGACGAGGTACAGCGCGCGCAGCGCGGTGAGCAGGGTGAACTGCACATCGGCCTGACCCGCGCCACGCCGCTGTCGCCGCAGATTCCGCGTTCGATCCTGCATTACCGCCAGCAGTATCCGCAGGTGCGGCTGCAGCTGAGCGAGATGAACACCCTGCAGCAGATCGACGCGCTGCTCGACGGCTCACTGGACGTGGGCATCATCCGCAAGCGTGCGCTGCCGCCGGAACTGGTGGCGCACAGCCTGTTCGTCGATCCGCTGGCGTTGATCGTGCATGCCGACCATCCTGCCCTGCGCAGACTGTCGAAGCAGGGCACGCTGTCGCTGCGCGACTTCGCGCAGGAGCCATTCGTGGCGTTCCGCCGCAGTGCCGGTGCCGGCATCCATGACCACATGATCGCGTTGTGCGCGGCTGCCGGATTCACGCCGCGCATCGTGCAGGAGGCGGGTGAAGCCTCGACGCTGATCAGCCTGGCCGCCGCAGGCCTGGGCGCCGCGATCCTGCCGTCTTCGTGCGATCACATCCGGGTGGAAGGATCGCGCTTCGTGGCGCTGGCCGATGCCGGTGCCCATTCGGAAGTGCAGCTGGCGTGGCATCGCGAACGGGTAACCCCGTTGATCCGCAATTTCGCCACGCTGCTGCGCGGGGCATTCGCCGATAGAGTCGACTGTTAGTTGTGATCTCTCTGTACGTTGTTCATCCGGGACATCTTTGGAAAATGGTGGTTACCACACCTCTCCAGACCCCAAAGAGCCCGGATGAACCACCATAAAAATGCCCGTTTGACCGTCCATAGTCG